>JAHFEI010000210.1 GCA_023248615.1 Nitrospinales bacterium
TACAAATATAACTACCATCTTACCGGAAAGACTGAGATTCTTCATCGATTACGCCCCTCCCTTAAAGGCAGTATAACAATCCGCTTATCCATTTAATTAACAAACTACTGCGTACATATACAAACAGGCATATCCTACCACTTTCCCGCCGGATATGTGTAAAAAAATGTTGCTATCGCCTACGGTGGGCCTATTGCGGACAATACATCCAGGGCCTGCCGGTGCGCGGCCACATCATGCACACGCAAAATAGCCGCCCCATGTAAGGCCGACCAAATATGCGCCGCAAGAGTCCCGGCCAGCCGTTCGTCCGTATCCGCCCCGGTTATAGCGCCAATAAACGATTTTCGCGATGCCCCCACCATGACCGGATGGCCTAGCGCGGCCACTTTTCCCAGCCCGCGAAGCAACGCCAGGTTATGTTCCGGCGTTTTGCCAAATCCTATCCCTGTGTCGACGATTATCTTTTTCACTCCCTCTTTTTCCAGCGTCCGGCATTGCCGCTCCAAAAATGAGCATACATCCCGCACCACGGCCCCATAATGCGGGTTCTTCTGCATCGTGCGCGGAGTGCCTTTCATGTGCATTACGATAACTGGCTTCTTGCACTTGGCGGCGACTGCCACCATAGCCGGATTGGTAAATCCGCTAATGTCGTTGATGACATCCGCACCCGCTTCCACGGCGGCAAACGCCACCGCTGGCTTAACCGTATCGATTGATATGGGGATATCCGTTTTTTTTCGTATCGCCGCTATCACCGGGATAACCCGGCGCATTTCCTCTTCCGCCGATACCGGGGTAGAGCCAGGGCGCGACGATTCGCCGCCAATATCAAGAATGTCCGCCCCTTCGGACTCCATGCGTAAAGCATGGGCTACCGCCCGCCCCCTTACGAAAAACCGCCCGCCGTCGCTGAAAGAATCTGGCGTTACGTTAAGCACTCCCATGATTAAGGGGTTCCCTTTTTTCAGGGAGACGCGGCCTATCTTGAACTGTTTTTGTGGCATATCGGGAAGCAGTCGCCGCTATTTTGTACAAATATCAAAGCTTGGAGTGGGAACCGTCGCAATACGGCGGGGTTTTGGTATGTTTGCATCCGCACCACGCTTTTTTGCCATCCTCTTCCACGTCCACCCTCATGGCACAAATTTTAGTGCCTTGGTACTCTGTCCCTTTATGCGTGTTATCGCAATACGGTTGCGTTTTGGAAAGTCCGCATCCGCACCATACATACGTTCCAGCCTCGGTATCCAGCACATAGGGCCCTTTTTTTGCTACCTTCGGTTCCGGCATATTCCCTCCTGTAAAGTATTTTGCGAACGGTACTATAATGTTACCACAGCCCAAAACATGACAAGTACGGAAAATGCGCCCTTAATAAACACGGTCATTCCCGCCCCGCATCTCGTGCGGGGCAAACTCCAGCGGGAATCTAGGCTTAGGATTCCCATTACCCCAAGATGGGCAATGGACTGCCGCCGAGCATGGCGGCTTGCCTGCTTCCGCAGGCATGACATTCTTGGTACACTACCCTTCGGATGAATTACTCTAAGCTTTACAATTTCTGCCTGGAATCGTACGCCAAACTCCCCTACCTGCTGGGTGGGGGCAAGGCATTCAGGCCCATGACGCTTTTCGTGGAGCTTACATACAGATGCAACTTCCGGTGCAACATGTGCCAATTCCTCTCGCTACTGGACGACCCACGGCTGGATGAAAAAAAGGGGCAGGAGCTAACCACAGAGGAAATTAACGGCGTGGTGGACGAAGTAAGCCGTTTCGGGCTTATATCCTTCACCGGGGGCGAGCCGCTTTTGCGAAAAGACATAGTGGAACTGGCGCAACACGCATCCAAACGGCACAAGGCATACCTGGTAACCAACGGAGTACTGCTGAAAAAAGATATTGCGGATGAATTCGTGCGGCTGGGGTGCCGAAACGTACTGGCATCCGGCATGGCATCCGTTGGAATATCGCTGGAGGCTATCGGCAAGCGGCATGACGATATAGTCAAAGCGCCGGGGAGTTTTGAAAAAATCCTGTCCAACGTGCGCTACATGGTGGAACAAAAGAAAAAGTCCGGCAAAAAGTTTCCGCTTGTCTGGCTGAAATGCGTCATAACCAACCACAATGTGGGGATGCTGGACGATATGTACCGGCTGGCCGAGGAAATCGGGGTAGATATGTTCAACCCTATTACCTACTACAACATCCCCTCCACCAACAGGCTGGAGATGGATGAAACTGTGAAATCCGGCACGGCGGTAAACCCGATTGAAAACTTTGATACGGCTGAACTGCGCAACCAGCTTGCAAAACTCCGGCAACGCGCCAAAAACTCCGCCGTACAACTTCGCATCACCCCGCCGGGACTGCCAACGGACGACATACTGGCAGTTTACGAAAACCGGCTCGACCTCTCCAACAAAGTTTGTTACACCCCGTGGTCTTCCGTGGCAATTAGCGCCTATGGCGACCTGTTTCCATGCTCCAACTACACGGTGGGCAATATCCGGCAGGAACCTTTTTTAAAACTCTGGAACAATGAAAAGATGCAAGATTTCCGGAACCGGCTAAAGAAGGAAAGGATTTTTAAAAGTTGCGCCGCCTGTTGCTCAATGGTTTTTGAAGGCGCGCCGTCCGCCTACCCGCCAAAAGGGTGAAAACAGCCCCACCCCACCGCTTGACATGCGGCGGCTCGAATCTTATACACCACCCATGTATGAGGCGCGTTACCTATGATTGAAGTGGAAAACCTTGGCAAACGTTACGATAACGTAACCGCCATAGACGGTATTTCCTTTAAGGTGGAAAAAGGGGAAATACTAGGTTTGCTTGGCCCCAACGGCGCCGGAAAAACCACTACCATGCGTATCCTCACCTGTTTCATGCCCCCCTCTTCCGGCAAAGCCACCGTGGCTGGCTACGATTGTTTCGAGCAGCCGCTGGAGGTAAAACGCCGCATCGGATACCTGCCGGAAGCGGCTCCGCTGTACAAGGAAATGAAGGTAAGGGAATTCCTGGATTTTACGGCTTCCGTAAAAGGCCTTAAGGGAGCGAAAAAAAGCGGGGCTATTGCCGAAGCAATGGACGAAACCGCCATAGCAGACGTGCAAAACAGGCTCATCGGGAAACTTTCAAAGGGATACCGGCAGCGCGTTGGGCTGGCGCAGGCGCTTATCGGCAACCCCGAAGTGATGGTGCTGGACGAGCCGACGGCGGGACTGGACCCCAAACAGATAGTGGAAATCCGCCAGTTGATAAAAGGGATGGCGGGGAGACGCACCGTAATACTAAGCACACATATCCTGCCGGAAGTTTCGATAGTCTGCGACCGCGTGGTGATAATCCACCGTGGCAAGGTTGCGGCGGTGGACACACCGCAAAACCTCATTGCGCGCCGACAAAAGAAAAATGCCATACACCTTACGATAGACGCGCCGCTGGAAGAAGCTACTGCGTTCCTTTCCTCCATCGCGGGAGTGAAAAACGTGGCGGTGGATGGGTATGTGAGGCCGGGCGAACTGCCCCTCGCAGTAGAAACCGACCCCCTACGCGACATGCGGCGCGAAATTGCCGCCGCAGTGGTGCAAAAGGGGTGGGGACTCATCGAGATGAAACAAATACTGATGAGCCTGGAGGATATATTCGTGGACTTAGTGACGGAAGAACGCACGGGCGCGGCGCAAAAACCGGGGGGGACCGATGTCTAACCTTATGCCGGTTTACATGCGCGAACTGCGGTCGTACCTCTCCACCCCTATCGCCCACCTTGTGGGAGCCATATTCCTGCTGGTTTCCGGCATCCTGTTTACCATGATAATACTGGACTACTCGCGCTACAGCTTCGAGATAATACGCACGGGGTACGCCACGCGGATGGAGGGGCTTACAGTTACGGAGGGGATATTGCGCCCCACCCTCTCCACCACCAGTTTCCTTTTGCTTCTCATGCTACCGCTCCTGACAATGAAAAGTTTTTCGGACGAAAAAAAATCCGGCACCATCGAAATACTGTTCACCTACCCGCTACGCGATACGGAAATAGTGTTGGGCAAATTCCTCGCCGTGTTCAGCATCATGGCGATGCTTCTTGCCGCCACCTTTTTGTACGGGCTGGAGATGTCGTACTTCAAGCCCCTGCCGATGCGGGAATCGTTTGGCGGATATCTGGGACTTTGCCTTTTGGGCGGGCTTTATATCTCGGTCGGGATTTTTGTCTCATCGCTCACGGAAAACCAGGTGATAGCTGGCGCATGGACTTTT
>JAHFEI010000211.1 GCA_023248615.1 Nitrospinales bacterium
ACGGCTCCACCGCCATGGGATAAACATCCAGCCATTCGGCGAACTTGATGGATGCCATCTTTCCCTTCTCGTCAAAAACCATCGCATACCCGGTCAGCCCTTCCAGCCAGATAAAAGGGAGTATCGCCACGCCGGAGACCCACGCCAACCAGCGGTACTTGCGGAACCTGTCCGAAAAAAGAGTCTGCAACATGTGTAGCGCCGCAACCAGCACAAGCCCGGCGGAAGCGTAGCGGTGCGCCGAGCGGATTATGCCGCCGTAATACTTCTGGTTTTCCGTGATGCGTTGCACGGAGTTGTACGCACCTTCCACGCTCATATCATAAAAAAGGTAGAGGTAAAGCCCGGTGCCAAGTAGCGCCCAAAAAAAGAAATACCCTATCGCACCAAGGTTGTGCATGGGGTTGAGCCGCGAGGAAAATACCCTATCCAGCGCATCCTGAAAATAAACGAGAACCGAGTTCCCCGGCCTTAATACCGGAGGAACAAGCTTGACAGCGTTGCACACCTTCCCCACCTCCAAATCGTTCGTGTAAAGCATATTGTAGTGATGCTAGGCCACTACGGGAGATATGGATATGACTTATATCAACAAACAGGAAAAGGTCAGTTTGTTCGCCTGAGCCTCTGCACGAGGAAGAACACCGCCGTCGCCAATATCAGGAAAAACTGCAACCCCCACACTGCTACGATTTTGAAGTCCACCTTATACGTTTTCCCCGCCGGATCGTACCTGGAACAGTAGAGCATCAGTTTGTCCAGCGCGAAGGTGAAGCGGTCGGACAATGTCCTGCCCTCTATAAGCGTGGTTATGGCTCCCTCCAACTCGCTCCGGTTGAACTCTGTGCCATAAAAGTGCCGCACCACCTTGCCGGATGGGTCTAACAGCGTGAGCCTGTTCATATGCGCTATTTCCCCGTCCTTCTGTTCGTATGTGAAGCCCAGGTCGGAAACCATCATCCGCAGGGTAGCCTCGTCCGTGGTTACAAAACTCCAGATGGTAAATTCCCTGAATTCATTAGAGTACGATTTCAATTTTTCCGGCTTGTCATCCACCGGGTCCAGCGTAACGGATAGTACCGATATCCCGCTGGACACCCCCTTGGGCATGCCCTTTAACAGTTTGGCAATGCTTTGGTTGATAAGCGGGCATGCGTCGGGACAGTCGGCATAAATGAAGCTCAGTAATACAGGTTTGCCTTTCAGCTTGAAAAACGGCAGGTAGCGGCCATCTTGGTCTACCAGCCGGTAGTTGCCCACCGTGCGGCCCAGAGCCACCTCTGATTTGGCCACGCCGTCCTGCCCGGCTTGAGCCGCCGGGCAGAATAACGCCGCTATAAATGCCACCAGCGCTAGTGCGCCAGTGCGGTGCGCCAAGAACACAGAGGGAAAAGGATGCCTCATTTTCGGCATCCTCCCCTATGTTCTAGCGCCCATCGAAACGAAATTTCCTAGCCTACCTTCCAGATGCCCGTCAGGAACTTCCATGACAGGAGGTAATAGACAATCAAGCTTGCGAAAAAGAACCACACAAGCATTGCCGTCCCGTGCGGCCTATGCTCTTCTTTTAAATTACTCATATTCCACCTTCCTTACTGGTTAACCTTTTTGCCCATAGCCACTGTAGCCACGGCATTAAGGACAAACATTGCGCCGCCGACAAATGCCAGGACGCCGCCTATAGCCACTACGGCAAACCCCAAATCAACGGTCGGGCCGAAGCTGAGTTCTCCCTTAAAGAGCGACTCCGCCGCCGTAATATCCCAGTGCCTTCGCGGCACGCCGAACCCGCCGACAAACATCATGGCAATGCAGAATATCCACATTCCCACCCCGTAAACGTACGGCTGAAGTTTTGCTACTGTGGGGAAAGCCACCTGCCGCTGGAAGATAAGCGGAAGGACATAGTAGGTGATGCCCATAAAGGCCATCGTGGTTCCGACAACTACCGTTGCATGGAAATGCCCAGGTACCGCAATGGTATTGTGCCGGATGATGTTCAACTGCTCGGTGCCGTACAAGATGCCGGTGATGCCGCCCATGAACCCGAACCCGGTTACCGAAAACACCATTGACGAGAATGCCGGGTCGCCCCAAGGCGCCTTCTTCAGCCATTCGAACATACCCTTGGTATACCCTTTTTTCCGTAGCGCTATTTCAATCTGGGCAGGAACCGAGAAGGCATGCATCATGCTGGCAAGTACCGCCAAGTGCATGAAGTAACCGGTATTCCATTCTTTGTGCGCCGCGCTGATGCCCGGATCGACCAAGAGGTGATGCTCCGACGCTATACAAATGAAAATGGCGTACAACGCGAATGCCGACCGCGAGAACTTCTCGCTGGCAGGCTGGGCTCCGACGGTTAACGTGCCTATGGCGTACCAGCAGGCAATCATTGCCGCCACGTTAATCTGTTGGGTGGAGTGCCCGAAGCCCCAGAAAAGCAGGCGGTAGGTCTCTGGGTCCATCATGGGTATGACGCCCAAAGCCCACAACCATGTGGGGATGAAGAATATTGCGCCGTGCGCCAAAGTGAGGATGGCGATAATCGCCGCCACAATGGCGCCGTATGTAACCAGCGGCACGGAACCCTGGTAGGTCTTCTCCGTCTTTGCAATGCCAAGCGTTGCGAAGAAAGTGACGCAACCAAGTATTGCCCCAACTGCGAAAAGAACTATGCCCAAGTAGTAAAGGTGGTGCGCCTTAAGGGGGACATATGATGTGAACATTACGTCCGCATTCCCCGTGAGCACCATAACCGTTACAATCGCGCCGCCGACCAGCATAAGGATGTACTGAAGCCACCCAAGCCAGGGAACTGCCAGCCTGCAATTCAGCAGGATAGCCGATGTGAAATATAGCAATGCCATTTCAAAAAACACTATCCAGGCCACCAGCATAGCGATGCCGTGAAGCGTAAGCGCCCTGTAGAACAGTTCAGCCGTAAGAAGATGCACCGCCTGCCACCGTGTAAGCACTATCGCCAAGCCGAGGAGTCCCCCGACTAGGAGGAATACTATGGCGGTAAAGGCGTTCAATTTTATCAGCGTCTGCGCCGAAAAATCGACTTTCAGTCCCGTCGTGGGACAGACCCTAAAGTTATCAGAAGCCATTTTTTATTTCCTCCCTCATTCCACGTACAACTTGCCAATCATCGTGTGATGGCCCAAGCCGCAATATTCGTTACAGACAATATGAAAAACACCAGTGGTTGTGGGCGTTATATTTAAAATGTTATCCCAACCCGGAACCACCTGGAAATTCATGTTAATAGGTTGCAACGAAAAGCCGTGGTTCATGTCCATCGACCCAAGATGGAGTTTGTAGGACTGCCCCACCTTCAGCTTAAGGATCGGCTCCCAGCCAAACTGGTGGGCGCGGATAAAAATGTCGCTCTTTGGCGGAGGCACAACCACGGGGATTCCCTGTTCCTCGCCAACTTTGTACGCTGTTATAAACCGCTCAGTTGCGGCATCGAATTTTTCAGGAGATATCTTGTAATACTCCTGGCTCGGGTTTTGGTCTCCCGTATAGTGCCAAAACGGCATCGCAATAGTTATCAAAACGCAGAACACGCCAGCCGCCCATACCCAAGTTTTCTCGTATGGGTCAAGAGGCTCATCCCACCAGTATTTTGTCGGACTACCAAGACTCATCGTACCCTCCTTCTGCTGTTAGAGACCAATCGCATATCCCCTCTCTCAAGGTAGTGGTGAATTGCCTGCGGTGGCAAGTTCAATTAAACCCCAAACCGTGTAGCTGATAAAAAAGATTGCCGCACCGAGAAAGAAAATCAGATAGACGTCATCCAGAAATACCTGCCAGTAGGAGACCCGCCTTTCCCCTTGTGTTTCAGTCGCCATTTTATATCACCCCTTTCCTTACAAGCCGTTAAAGAAAATCGTTTATATCCGCGTATTGTACCAGAATGGAACCCCAAAGATAACATGACAAAAGGCATGCCCCCCTTGCCCACTAAATCCGCCCTGCATGAAACTGTATGGCTCACCACGCTAACCCATGGAGCAGTCGGAGGGAATTCCTATAAGGTGTTGTTTTTATCCCCCATTTGGGGGATAAAGAATCACCTCTAAGTTATTGCTGGCGCTAACGCGTTGTCCTGAAAGGCCGCTTATTGCGCGGTAAGCTTCAGGAAAATTGATTCCAGGTGTTCCGACTCCGTGTTGGCCTTTTCCCGCAACTCTGCCAATGTTCCTGCGGCAATCACCTCGCCCTTATCGATTATGGCTATCCGGTGGCATAGCTCC
>JAHFEI010000015.1 GCA_023248615.1 Nitrospinales bacterium
CGGGAAATGTTGGATAATGGCCTCATGGAGGCTTCTAATTTATCCCACAACCGCTTGATATCTGAAAAAAGCCCCTACCTTTTGCAACACGCCGCCAACCCTGTTGATTGGTATCCGTGGGGGGCGGAGGCGTTTGAAACGGCGGAACGGGAAAACAAACCGATTTTTCTTTCTATCGGGTATTCCACTTGCCATTGGTGCCACGTGATGGCGCATGAGTCGTTCGAGAATCCGGAAGTGGCGCAACTTATGAACCGGACATTTGTTTCGATAAAGGTCGACAGGGAAGAACGCCCGGATATCGATGCCGTTTATATGACGGCCTGCCAGATGCTAACCGGCTCTGGCGGGTGGCCGCTTACTATAATCATGACTCCCGGCAAGAAACCGTTTTTTGCTGGCACCTATATTCCACGTACTTCCCGGTATGGACGTATGGGAATGATGGAATTGGCGCCACGCATAGACGACCTTTGGAAAACACGGCGCGTGGAACTTTCAGCAACGGCTGACAAGATAACAGAATCCTTGGATAAAGAATCGCGCACAGCTCCAGAAGACCTTGGTTCCTCAATCGAGGATGATGCGTTCCGGCAACTTGTGCTGGCGTTCGACGAAGTGTACGGCGGATTCTCAAAGGCTCCCAAGTTTCCATTGCCGCACAACATCCTATTCCTTTTGCGCTACTGGAAACGTACCGGCGATGGAAAGGCGCTTGAAATGGCGGTCAAAACGCTTTCAATGATGCGCATGGGAGGGATTTACGACCATATTGGGTACGGTTTCCACAGGTATTCGACCGATGCAACGTGGCTGACGCCGCATTTCGAAAAGATGCTGTACGACCAGGCGTTGTTGGCGATGGCGTATACCGAGGCCTACCAGGCAACCGGAGAAAAATCGTTTGCGGATACGGCGCGGGAAATATTGTCCTACTGTCTTCTCGATATGGTGGACGCAGACGGCGGGTTTTACTCCGCAGAGGATGCCGACAGCGAAGGGGTGGAGGGGAAATTCTACACTTGGACCTTAGAAAAACTGGAAACCGTGCTGGGAAAAACGGAAGCCGCGTTTATTTCCACGGTATTCAACGCAAACAAAAACGGGAACTACCACGAGGAACCCACCGGACAAACAACTGGCGCGAATATCCTGCACCTTGCTTCACCCCGTGATGCCGACACGGAATATGGCGATTTGGATAGAATCGAAAATGCTAGAAAAATATTGTTCGCCGTGCGCGAAAAACGGGTTCGGCCCCACCGCGATGACAAGGTATTGACGGACTGGAACGGCCTGATGGTTGCCGCCCTATCGAAAGCGGCGCAGGCGCTGGGAGACGAGCCGTATGCGCATGCGGCGCAACGGGCGGCGGATTTCCTCCTAAAGGCGATGCGGAAGGATGGCAGGCTTTTGCATCGCTATTGCGACGGGGAAGCCGCCGTTACCGGAACATTGGACGATTATGCTTTTTTTGTCTGGGGGCTTATTGATCTGTATGAAACCAATTTCGAAACGCGCTACCTCCAAGCCGCGCTGGAATTAAACGGCGCGTTATTGCGGCATTTTGGGGACGAAGCGGGGAATGGATTCTTTTTCACCGCCGATTTCGGCGAGAAATTGATATCCCGCCGGAAGGAGTTTTATGACGGCGCTATCCCGGCGGGCAATTCCGTGGCGATGCTTAATATCGCTAGGCTCGCCCGCATTACCGGCGATGCCGGGCTGGAGGAAAAAGCGTTCGCGCTTTGCAGGGCTTTTGCTCCGCATGTAAATGCCCATCCGGCGGGCTATACGATGTTCCTGTGCGGTTTCGATTTTGCGACAGGGACGACTACCGAGATAGTAGTTGCTTGCACTAAACCGGACGATGCGAAAAAGATGGTTGCCAATATCCGGAGCTTGTATATGCCCAACAAGGTTGTTTTGTTGAAATCGGAAGGGGACGCCTCCCTTATTTCCATTGCCGGGTTTGCGGAAGGGATGAAAAGCCAGGATGGGAAACCGGCGGCCTATATCTGCCGGAATTGTAAATGCGATGTCCCGGTAACGGATGTTGATAAAATAACGGAGTCTCTAAACCAAGGGGAAAAGTAGGATAGCGCGGATACAGGGAGCGGGCGTGGGAAAAGATTTGCCCAATATACAGTTATTCTGGCTCCATCCCGCATCAGATGGTGGGGATGTGTTTGCCCCTTTTTTGTCCGGATTAGGCGACCAAAGTGGAAACTAAAAAAAGCATGACTACCTAAATCAACAACCTGATAGAATTGTGGCCATAATTAGTTTGAGATAACCGGAGGCAGTAGGGGTAATTGTGATTAACAAGCTTTTGGTTGGCATTATTATTTTTTCGGCATTACAGGCATATGCCGAAACTCCAGGCGATGTTCCGCCTGTGGCCTCTTCGCCGGTAGTTGTTGCGGAGGCGCAACCCGATTCTCCCCCAGCCGATGCTTCATCCCCACCTTCAGGGGAGGCGCCAAGCACGGGCGGAGCCTCTTCCGTGGATGCGGAAAAAGCACAAGCACAGGCTCCGGCGGAAAAGCCGGAGGAGACCCCGACTCCGAAGAAACAACTTACATCCGGGAATCCGGCCCAGGACCTAGCCTTGGTGGAGAGTCTTATCGCGGAAAAAAAATGGGACGACGGCATAAAAGCGTCGGACGAAATGCTTGCATCACTTACTCAGGGTGACGATAAGGCGCGCGCGCTTTTCCTTTATGGAATTATCCGTTCTTCCGTGGAGGACAGCCTTTCCGCACAGGAACAATTCGCCCAATCTGTAAAGCTGGCTCCTTCCATGAAAGTGGAGGAAGAAAAGTATCCTGCCGAGGCGATGGCCATGTACAAGAAGATAAAGGCCTCCCTTACCGGCTCAATAGCCGTATCTTCCGAACCGGACGGCGCAGATATTTTTTGGGGCGGCGAAAAGAGGGGGGTAACGGCGGCTACGGTAGAGCCGGTCTTGGCCGGAGACTACACGGTAAAGCTGGTGAAAAAAGGGTATCTCGATGCGGAGCGGAAAATATCTGTGGCCGGTGGAAAGCGCACCAGCCTGTCCGTGGATATGAAACTGGATGACAGGACTCCGCCGGAAATCACCTTTTACAAGGGGCAGGAGGCGAAGGAAGGCGTAGCGTATGTGGTGCATATCGGCGCGAAGGATAATGACAAGGTAAAGGTCGCCTTGTTGCACTTCAGGATAAAAAACGTGGGCGGCCCTTTTATGACGTTGCCCATGAACAAGGTGTCGGAAGGGAACTATGAGGCGGAGATATCCGGCGGTTCCATCAAGGGTGACTTCATCCAATACTACCTCACTGCGGAGGACCCATCGGGGAACATTGCCTCCGAAAAGGATCGTGAGCATCCCCACGAAGTTCGCATCATCCCATCGGACCAAGAGCCTCCCGTCATTTTCCACGAGGCATTGCGGAACACCACCGACATGTCGCACCCTTCCATAAAAGCGAAAGCCGTTGACAATAGCGGTTCCGTATCAATGCTAATAGGCATGCGCGCCGAGGGAGAAAAGGACTATACCGTAGAAAAGATGGCTCCCGGAGTGGAAAACCAGTTCAGTTACGCGGTTACGGAGGTGTTGTTGAAGGCGGAAGGGGTGGAGTACTATCTGGAAGCCTCCGACCCCGCAGGTAACAAGGCATTTTTCGGTAGGCCGGATTCCCCCAATTACATTACTGTCCTGAACGTGCTTCCCTATGCCGAGGGGCTGGTCGTGGATAGGAAGAAAAAGGATGGGCGGCCTGGGAACAGCGTTACGATAAACTTGGGTACGACGCACGGGATAAAGAAGGATTCCATCCTCACCGTTTTTATAGATAATGACCGGGTGACTGATCCCGCCAACAAAGAAGTGGTGCAGGTGCGTCAGGCGGTTACCGGAAAAATAAAAGTGGTTACGCCGGGGCTACGAAGTTCCGAAGCGGTCATAATAAAGGAACATGATGGCGCTAACAGGCTGGATATAAACCAGCCGGTGCGTTCCCGCTGCGGCAAGCTGACCAACCTGATGGGGGCAAGCCTGAAAAACAGGGAGGTGGAAATACACTGGTCGCGGAGCAACGAACCCGAGGCGGAAGGGTACGTGGTCTATCGGGCCGAAAGTCCCCAAGGCCCCTTTACCAAACTGGAAACTATCAGCAAAGTGGAAACGACCTTCTTTGTGGATAACGACAGCAGGAAGGGGCCGGTGGTGGATGGGAAAGAGTACTATTACCAAGTTGCCGCCCTTAACGATGACCGGGTGGAAGGTATCCATTCCGCCACGTTGCCAGTGCGCACCAAGAGCGGAGCCAACCCCCCACTAGGGTTCAGGGCTTCTTCCAACGAACCGAAGCAAGTAACCTTCAACTGGTTTAAAACGTCCGACCCGGATGCGGAAGGGTACATCATACAGCGTGCGGACGACCCCAACGGGACGTTCGCCGACGTGGTGAAGTTGAAGGGCAGTAGCGATGTGCAGACGGCACTGAAGGTGACAAAGGAGTTGCCGCTGGAGGACGGTAAGAAATACTATTTCCGGATACTTTCATTCAACAAGGCTGGCAAGACCGGGAACCCTTCCCCCGTTGTGGAGGCGTTTACCAGGCCGAAACCGCCAGCTCCCACGAACATGAAGGTGGTTCGCGAGTCGGTAAAGTCGGTCGGCCTTTCGTGGGATACCTATCCCGGCAGGGACGTGGAAGGGTTTACCGTATACCGCAAAGGGAAAGGGGATGCGGAATTCAAGAAAATCGGGAATATTTCCAAGCCAACCGCTACCACTTTTTCCGACAGCGGGAAGGAACTGGTGGAGAACGGGAAGTTTGAATACTACGTAACTGCTTCGGTAAAGGGAGTGGGGGAGGGCGTGAAGTCTGAAATCGTTTCAATAGTTATAAGGCCATTGCCTCCAGCGCCCACCGGCGTGCGGGCAACCGCCTCGGCGGGAACGGTTTCGGTAACGTGGGGCAAGTCGCCATCGGAAGAGGTGGTAAAGTACAATGTCTATATCAAAGGGCCATCTCCGGAAACGCCTGTGGGAACTACTGGAGAGACTTCGCTTGAGGTAACAAAAGAGATCAGCCCAAACAAGAGCTACACGGTATATGTGAAGGCGGTGGATGCCGCTGGCCTTGAAAGCGCCCCCTCGGAAACAGTAAAGGTAACAACGCCGAAATGAACTGGAGAACGGTATTGATTAGACCGGTAGGGTATCTTCTGGCGTTACTGTGCGTCCTGTTGGCCTACGCGCCGGAATCCGCGCTTGGCGCAGAGGCCGCGCAGGCCGTGAAGGATAAAAAGGCAGGCATAGTCCTTATGCCGCTACGGGTCGGGAAAGGCATTTCATCCGAGTATTCTTCGGCCTACGAGACTGCGATACGGGAATCGCTTTCCATGAAGTACATCGTGTATTCCGGCAAGAGGGTCGAGGACAAGATTCAGGAGGTTTACCAGAAGCGGTCTGCGGAAGCGAAGGAAGGGGAGCATTGCGATGAGACCAGATGCCTCCAGGATATAGCCATAGAGTTCCAGTCCGAACTGCTGGCCACCGCCTCTATCTCAAAAAGCGACGCAGGATACATGATTTCCCTCAACGTCATCAATATCATGGAAGACAAGACCGAGTACTCCAAATCCGAATTCTGTGAGAAATGCAGCGAAGGCAAGCTGATTGGCATCCTGAAAAAGATGGCGATGGTCGGCGGGGCAGAGATTGTCGCTGAAGCAAAAAAGGCCGACGAAGCGGCGGAAGCGAAAGCCGTTGCCGTAGATTCGGAACCGCCTACCCTCACGCACCAGCCCCTAAAGATGTCCACCGATGTCGCCTTGGCCATAAAAGCCGTGGCGGTGGACAACAGCGGCAAACCTTCCGTGGCGATAGGGTACCGGAAAGCCCAGGACAAGGCCTACATCGTCGAGAACATGACTGCGGGAGAAAAGAATTCGTTTACCTTTAACATCCCCGCTGCGATATTGAGGGCGGATGCGGTCGAATACTACCTAGAAGCGTCCGACCCATCTGGCAACAAGGTTTTCTCTGGCAAGCCGGAAACGCCACATGCAGTCACAATCGAGAGAGTGTTGCCGTATTACGAGGGCATGGTGATAGACAGGAAGACAAAGGGCCGCGACTACGACAGCATGGTGCTTTTGAACATCGGTAGCGCTGAAGACCTGAAAAAGGACGATATCCTGACTGTCATCAGCATCCATGACCGGGTTGTTGATCCTGTTACGAAGGAGGTGCTACAAATACGGCAGGCATTGATGGGAAAGATAAAAGTATTGGCCACCGCAGCCCATAGCGCCGCCGGAATTGTACTGAAGGAAAACGAAGCGGCCAGGATAGACCGCAACCACTTGGTGCGCTTGCGCTGCGGGAAGGTATACGGCCTTACCGGGTCTAGCCTCAAAATACGGCAGGTAGAACTGAACTGGAAGCAAAATGTGGAACCCGAAGCTACTGGCTACGCCGTCTACCGCGCCGAAAGCCCCGATGGGCCGTTTAATAAAATAAAAACCATTGAAGGGGCGGGTATCACCTCGTTCACAGAAACTGACAGCAAGAGTAGCCCGATAAATGACCAGACGAAATACTACTACCAGGTTGCCGCCATAAACGACGACAAGGTGGAAGGAATGCGGTCGGATACTTTTGCGGTGCTTACCAAAGGCGGGCCTAACCCTCCCACCGGTTTTAAGGCGGCATCTAACGAGGTAAAACAGATAACGCTGGCCTGGGGCAAGAGCGGCGACCCCGATACCACCGGGTACATAGTGCAACGAGCCGATGTGGCTGAAGGGCCGTTTGTCGACATTGTAAAAACAAAAAACGCGGACGACCAGCAGGCGGTGCTGAAGGTAACGAAGGAACTGCAATTGGAGGATGGGAAAAAGTACTATTTCCGCATAGCGTCTTACAATAAGGCGGGAAAGGCGGGAAACCCATCGCCAGCGGTGGAGGCATACACACGCCCGAAGCCACAGCCCCCATCGGGATTAAAAGTTGTGCGCGAGTTTGTGCGGAGCGTGGGCCTGTCGTGGGATACGTATCCTGAAAAGGAAACGGAAGGATTCAACATTTACCGCAAGGGGAAGGGTGATGCCGGTTTTAAGAAGGTCGGGAATGTAGGAAAATCGAACGTGACGGCATTTACGGACAGCGGGAAGGAATTGGGGGACGAGGCGGTTTACGAATATTGCGTGACTGTGTTACTGAAAGGTGTGGGGGAGAGCGGTATGTCCGAGCCGGTGCGGGCTACGACATTCGGTCCTCCCGTCCCGCCGGAGGGGCTTGAGGCGTCGGTGGGAAGGCTGAAGGAGATAGTGGTGAAATGGAAACCGCTGGCGAAGGAAGACGTGGCGGGGTACGAGGTGTTTCGTAGCGAGGATGGGGAGAAATTCGCATCGGTGAAGAAAATAGCCGGAAGAGAAAAGGCGGAACTCCCCGACAAGGGGAAACTTGAGGACGGCAAAACCTATTACTACCGCGTTGCTTCTTACAACGGAGCGGACGTGAAGAGCGCGATGTCGGCAGTAGCCCAAGGTAGCACCAAGCCGGTGCCGGCGCGTCCCTCCGGCCTTACGGGTACGAAGGGGGAAGTGAAGCAGACGCACCTTGGATGGTTGCCGAATGCGGAGAGCGATATCCGCGAGTACGTGGTGTGGCGGAGCGACAAGGCGGACAAGGGGTACTCGTCTGTGGGGAAAGCGAAAGGGGCATCGTCCAACGACGTGAAGCTGGGGGATGGAGCCACGTACTATTACCGTGTGACGGCGGTGGATAAGGACGGGCTGGAAAGCGTACCGTCCGAATCTATATCGATAACGACGAAGCCTTTGCCTTTGGCGCCGTCCGGGGTGCGGGCCACGGCTACCGCCGGGTCGGTGTCGGTAACGTGGGGCAAGTCACCTACGGAAGATGTGGTCAAATACAACGTATACGTGAAGGGGACATTCTCCGACTCGGTTGCGGGGACAACGGACGGGGCATCATTTGAAGTGACGAAGGATATCAAGCCGGACAAGAGCTACGCGATATATGTAAAGGCGGTGGATAAAGACGGGCTGGAGAGTGTGGCCTCGGAAACCGTAAAGGTAACTACGCCGAAGTAGGGCAAACCCCTCACGAATATATCTTTTGTTCGGGAAGGCATTTTTGGTAGAATCAACCAGATGGCCGTAGCTTTTCTGGATTTCGAAAAAAGAATACTTGAGCTTGAGAACAAGCTCGATGAATTACGTTCATTGAGCAAGTTGCAGAACACCGATTTCTCCGCAGAGATACGGAAAATGCACAAAAAGCTCAATACGTTGAAGAGGGAAACCTTTTCTAACCTCAACCGGTGGCAAAAGACCCAATTGGCGCGCCATCCGTCACGCCCGTATGCCTACGATTACATCAGGGAAATTGCCCCGGACTTCATAGAACTGCACGGCGACCGCCTTTTCGGGGAGGGGCCATCGATAGTTTCCGGGTTTGGCACCATGGATGCCACCTCTATTATGTTTATTGGCATACAAAAAGGGCGCGATATAAAAGAGAAAATGTACCGCAACTTTGGCATGCCGCATCCGGAAGGATACCGCAAGGCGCTGAGGATGATGAAGATGGCCGAAAAATTCAACAGGCCGATAGTTACGCTTTTGGATACCCCAGGAGCCTATCCCGGCATAGGGGCGGAGGAGCGTGGGCAGGCCGAGGCTGTGGCGCGCAACCTTTTGGAGATGTCCGGCATAGCGGTTCCAATTGTTTGCGTGGTGATAGGCGAGGGGGGAAGCGGCGGTGCGCTGGCTCTTGGCGTTGGCAACAGGGTGTTGATGCTGGAGCATTCGGTTTATTCCGTCATATCGCCGGAAGGGTGCGCCGCCATACTTTGGAAAGACCAAACGAAGGTGGAAGAGGCGGCAGACGCGCTGGCGCTTACGGCGCAGGACCTTTTCGAAAACAGGATTATTGATGAGGTTGTGCGCGAACCGATAGGCGGGGCGCATCGCGACCCCATCCTTGCGGCCCACATACTAAGAAGGGCTTTGCGCCGCAACCTTGGTGAGTTCTCCAATCTTTCCGGGGCGGAAATAGTGCGCCAGCGGCGCGAAAAGTTCCGCCAGATAGGCTCCTTCCTGGAACAGCAGTAAATCCTTTTTCACCCCCCCTCTATGTGGAGAGGTGAGAACTCTAGATATTATTTCTTGAGGGGTTTGCCGCAGGAACTGCAAAAGGCGTCATCGGGCGACGCCTTTGTCCCGCAGGAGGTGCAAAACCGCCCTTGCTGTTTGGACTGTCGTATTTCCTTTTGTCCGCCTTTGCCAGCCTCGTCAATCTGCTTTAGCACCGAGACGGCTTCGGATTCGTATTGCGCTTTCAGTTTTTGGTAATCTTCATCGTCTAGCTTGCCGGTCTTATAGTCAAAATCCAGGTCTTTTAACGCCACAAGCGCGGACTCTTTGGCGGATATGAGCTTATGGTATTCGTCTCCCTCTTCAACTCCCTCCACCGTTCTGGGCTCTACGAAAAGGGGGTACCCGATTACCGCCAAAACGGTCAGCACCAGCAACACTTCAAATACAACCATCATCAGTCCTCAAATTTATCCAGTTCATCCCGCATCTTCTTAATGTACGGGTCGTCTTTCTTTGCCTCCGTCTTGGCGGCATCTTCCCGTGGCGATGTTGCAACACGACCGGAAGTCCACTTCTTTATCACGAGAGCCACAAGGTATCCCACAACCAAAATTACGATAAAGGGAGTGACCCACGCCACGATGTTAAAGCCCCTGAACATCGGCTGTGCCAATATGGCCTCGCCGTGGGTAGCTACCATTTTTGCCTTTATCTCTTCGCGCCCCAAGCCGCCATCAATGTAGCCGAGGATTTCTTTCCGCGCCGGTACGGCATGGGAGCAGTTTTCGTGGGGGCATGTCTTAAGTGTGGTTCCGCATCCGCATCCGCATGCCATTTCGGATATCAGGTCGTCATAAAGCGCCTGTTTTTGCGGGGTGGACGGGATTGTGTCCGTAGCCATTGCCATTGCCGGGAACGCCATGATGATTAGAATCAATAGTTGCTTCATCTGCCCGATTCTACCATAGGAAGATACAAAAAATCGAACGCCTAAACCATCCAAATTTCGTATTTCCGCCAAATTCCCGGCTCGTGGTGTTAAAGTTTTTCGTGTATCTGCTTTGCCAGTTTTTCGCTTATGGAAAGCGCATCGCGTATCTCATCCACTGTCGCGTTTTTGGCTCCCTTCAGGCTACCGAATGCCTGGATAAGGAGTTTCCTGCGTTTAGGGCCTATCCCGCTTATGTCGTCTATCCCGTGGTGGAAGGCCGCCTTTTCCCGCGTTTGGCGGTGGTACTGGATGGCAAAGCGGTGCGCTTCGTCCCTCAACCTTTGCAACAAAAATTTCCCAGCGCTGGTGGGTGGGAATGGAAGCGGCTCCTTGCGCCCCGCCAGAAAAATCCTGTCGGTCTCCGGGTTGTCGCGCTCTTTCCCCTTTGCGATGCCTATTATCACCTGGTCTGGCGCGTATGGCCTTATCGCCTCCTGCGCCGCAGAAACCTGCCCCGGCCCGCCGTCTATCATCAAGATATCCGGGTATGCCTTCTCCTCCTCTTTTAGCCGTTTAAAGCGCCTTTTCACAACTTCGGCCACCATGGCGTAGTCGTCTGGGCCTTCCGTGGTAACCCGGTAACGCTTGTAATTTTTTTTGCTTGGCGCCCCGTTGAAAAATGTCACCAGCGAGCCTACAGCGGAAACGCCGGAGATATTCGATATGTCCACCGCCTCCATGACGGCTGGCCACCGCTCCATACCGATGGTATTTTTTATTTCTCCCAGCGCGGCCTTTACCGATTCCTCGCCCAGCGCAAATTCCGTGAGGCTATACTTGGCGTTTTCCAGCGCCATATCCATCATCTGTTTTTTTCGGCCCTGTTCCGGGCAGGTTATTTCCACCTTGCGCCCTTTCAGTTCCGAAAGCCACGCGGCAACCACCTCGTAATCGGCGGGCATCACGTTTACCAGCACTTCGCCAGGTACGGCGAAGGCGGAGCCGTAAAACTGCTCGATGAACGCGCCCGCCAGTTCCGCCGGGTCGTCCGCTTTCTTGAAGGTGAAGTTCTGGTCGCCCAAAAGTTTTCCGCCACGCACCATGAGTAGCCGCACGATGCCGCCGCCCGCCCCACAAAGCGAGGCGACATAATCTTCATCGGTATGCCGTGTAGTATCGACCTTTTGTTTTTCGTTGATATCCCTTATCGCAAAAATCTGGTCGCGCACCGCCGCCGCTTTCTCAAACTCGTGTTTTTCCGCCGTCACGGTCATTTTCTTTTCCAACTCGGACAAAACTTCCCCATCCTTTCCGCGCAGGAATTTTGCGGCCCGTTCCACCATTTCCCCGTACTCTTGTTGCGTCACTTTCCCGGAGCATGGGGCTAGGCACCGCTTCATCTGGTAATTCAGGCAGGCGCGACGCGGGGCGGCATTATCCAGGCTATCTTTGCTTAGCCGGAGCGGGAATACGCGTTGGATAAGCCCCTTTGCGGAGCGAACCGACTTGGCGGAAACATACGGGCCGAAATACTGCGCACCGTCTTTCAGCACTTTGCGCACTATCATCAGGCGCGGAAATTTTTCGTTTGTGGTCAGCTTCAGGTATGGGTAGGTCTTATCGTCCCGCAACATCACGTTAAAGCGGGGCTGTTCCTTCTTTATGAGATTGTTCTCCAGAATAAGAGCCTCTATCTCGTTGCCAGTGACGATGAAATCGACCTTTTCGGCGAGTGATACCATAAGGGCTATCCGTTGGGAATGGCCCGCAGACTGCCGGAAATACGAGCGCACACGGTTCCGCAAGTTTATCGCCTTGCCTATATAGAGCGTATGATCCTTTGCATCTTTCATCAGGTACACGCCGGGAAGGGTAGGGACGCCGGAAATATCCGGCTTGATCTTTTCGCCACTCATGGCCTTATGATAGCGCAAGTGAGAACCTGTTTTTTGCCGGAAAATGCTACGGATGTAGGGTGCGAAACCGGACGGCCTTTTTGAGGGCGCAACGAGCAGGCATCTTTATTCCCAAAATTCAAATAATCCATATGCCAACCTAGGCGTCACGGCTTGGCTGGTGGGTTCCTGTGTGGGAGCGCCCGGTTGCTATTTTATTTCCAGTTTCCGATACAAGTGGCGCGAAGTTTGCTCTTACATATACCGGGTTTTTAGGTAGAAACAGGGCATGTAGGGCGAAAAAGTGGTAAATAGGCAACTTACTCAGGCTAGGCAACTGTCCATTCTCTCATTCAACTGGCATGAGCCATACCTTTGCCTACTAGCTGAAATAGGGCATAAACTCTTTATTTTTGAGCCGCTTATATCAGGAAATGCCTTCCGCAAATGGGACGTGAAGTTCCGCCCAAAGCCCGAAAACCTGAAAATCATAGGCCAGTCCGAAATGACCACGATGCTGGACGAGGGGGGCTTCGATCTTGTCATTTGCCAGAACGTGAAGGATGTTTTGACGGTATCCGGTTGGCCTAAAACTCCAAAAATTTTGGTTTTCCACAATAAATTGACAACCGAGATAGCTCTTGGCGGCAATACTGTCGACAAAAATACCTACTTGGAACAGCTAAAGCCGCTCCTCGCCGGGGTGTACTCCGTTTTTATTTCCCAGAGCAAAAAAGACGATTGGGGGCTGGACGGAGACGTTATCCCTCCCGGAATTCCGGTAGCGGAATATGGCGGTTACGCAGGCGATATAAAAACCATCCTCCGTGTCGGGAACAGGCTTATGGAGCGTGACCTGATGCTCGGTTTTAGCGAGCAGGAAAAAATCTGCGCAGGTTTGCCTACCACCATCGTAGGCGATAACCCGCAGTTGGATAGTTCCCGGCAGTCCCACAACTGGGAAGACCTGAAAATGCATTACCGCAAATGCCGCGTTTACCTAAACACCACCAAAGAGCCGTACGAAGACGGATATAACCTCGCGATGTTGGAGGCGATGGCTACGGGCATGCCTATAGTGACTTTGGCTAACACCAGCAACCCGGTAACGGATGGTAGGGAGGGGTTTGTAAGCAACGATACGGAGAAGCTGAAAGAATCGGTGAGCCTGCTGTTGGATGACCCGGCTTTGGCAAAAACCATGGGCGAGCAGGCAAGGCTGACCGTGCAGGAAAAGTTCCCGATGGAACTTTTTGTTTCCCGTTGGCAAGAGGTAATCGAGAAGGCGGCAGGCGTCGTAGATGTTGAAGCTATAAATAGCTTGAGGCCAGTAAGCGTCTGGATTGACTATGCATACTATCCTGCTACTACGGCGCATTATCTGCGCCGGGCTTTTGAGAAAAGCTATAGGGTTGTGACTTCCGGCGCATCCATGCCGCAAGAGGTGGTGAAGCTTTGGAACTTGGAAAATATGAAGGCTCCCTTGTTGGGGCAGGATGTGCCGCGCCTCTTGGCTCGTGATGCTATTTCCATAATGGGACGTTTCCCGGCAGATTTCAGTCCCGATTTTTTCCTGTGGGTGGAGACCGGGCTGGACGGCCCGCCGAGTGGCCTGGACCAGATATCCATCCCGAAGGCGGCATACTTTATAGATACCCATCTGCACTTGGATAGGCACATAGAGATTGCGCGGGGATTTGACTGCGTGTTTCTTGCACAAAAGGAATATATAGCCGACTTCAAGGATCGCGGCATACAAAACGTACATTGGCTCCCGCTGGCGTGTGACCCGGAGATACATGGAAAGCGCGACCTGCCTAAGCTTTACGACATAGGGTTTGCCGGAAGCATAACGGCATCCCACCAAAGGCGCGCCATGTTGCTGGAGAGCCTGAAGCCGCACTTTAACGTGCAGGTAAGCCGTGTTTTTCTGGAGGAGATGGCGGAGTTGTACTCGCAGTCCAAGCTTGTTTTTAACAATGCCATACGAAACGACCTGAACATGCGTGTTTTCGAGGCTATCTGTTCCGGCTCCATGTTGCTTACGGACGATGCCGTGGGCCTTTCGGAGTTTTTCGAGGATGGCAAGCATCTGGCCGTTTACAACGATTCGAATATCGTGGAAAAGGCGGGGTACTACCTGCAAAACGAGGCTGAGCGCGAACGGATAGCCAACGCTGGCAGGGAAGAAGTGCTGGCACACCATACCTATGCCCACCGCGCACGGCAGGTTGTGGCAACCGTTATTGAGATGCGCGACACCATCCAGCTTTCGGGTGGCAAGGCAAAGACCTATTTCCATAACGCCAGGCCAGAGGTGGCGGAGATGGTGCCGCCCGGTGCGTTGCGCATATTGGAGATAGGGTGCGCGGCGGGCGAGACGGGGCGAATGTTGAAGCAGATGAACCCCGACAGGGAAGTTGTGGGGCTGGAATACGATAAAGACGCCGCGCAACGGGCGGCGAAACTGCTGGATCGTGTTTTTTGCGCGGATGTGGAGCGCTTTCCTATTCCCTACCCGGAAGGGTACTTCGATTGCATCGTGTATGCCGACGTCCTGGAGCACCTGCGTGATCCGGCATCGGTGATAAACCGGCACAAGCGGCTTTTGGCTCCAGATGGAGTGATGGTGATGAGCATCCCGAATATCCGCCACGTTTCAGTAGTGGGGCAGTTGATGGAAGGGCGCTGGACGTATCAGGACGAAGGGCTTTTGGACAGGACACACCTGCGTTTTTTTACCATGGCGGAAATACAGGATATGTTGACGGCGTGCGGTATGGTGGTCTTGCTGGCGCAGGGAAAACGGGCGGATAATATCTATCGCGAGGGTTCCAAAGGGACGCTGAAAATGGGGCGGTGGCAGATAGATAATCTCACGGAAGAGGAGATGTTCGATTTTTTTGTCTTCCAGTACCTTTTGGTTGCCACGCCGAATAAATCCGCGAACGAGGCGGAGGACGACCCGTGCGACCCGCATTATTTCCGTAGGCTTATAGCGGAGTCGGCGGTATTCAAAAATCCCAGCGATGACCCGCTTTTGATGGTCGGTTCCGCCGTAGCATCGTTAAATGCGCCAGAGGATGCCGGGCTTTCGGCGCGGGTGCAGGCACTGGAAGAAAACAGGCCGGAGCGTCTTTTGTGGGTGGGGCATTGCAATATGGCGTTGGGCCGCTTCGCCCAAGCGGAAGGTATTTACAAACGGTTGGGGGATGCCCGCTTCGAAGGGTGTGCGCTCGGCGCGCAGGGGCTGATGTCGCAAGCTTTAAAAAAATGGTGGAGTGCGC
>JAHFEI010000212.1 GCA_023248615.1 Nitrospinales bacterium
GACGGCTCCCTTGTAGAGTGTCCCCCACAAGGACATGACCATAATACCGACGGGAACTGATATCATAAGCGTACTCAGCATCTGGCCTATCCGTATCCAGTTCGGCATACCGGAAACATACAGATGATGTACCCATACCTCGCCGCTTACAAGCACCACGCCCCACATGCCGTAAACCATCCCCTTGTAGTTGAAGATGCGGTTTTTCGTCATGGTGGAGATGATTTCGTAAAGCAGGCCCATCGCTGGCAGGAAAATAACGTAAACTGCCGGATGCGAATAGAACCAGAACAGGTTCTGGTATATAAGCACGTCGCCGCCTGCCGCTGGGTCGTAGAAGTGGGTGCCTAAATATTTGTCGAAAAGTAAAAGCGTTACAGCCGCCGCCAGTACTGGCACGAACACGAGCTGTATGATAAGGCCCGTGAAAATTGACCAGACGAACGCGTTAAGCTGGCCCCATCCCATGCCGGGAGCGCGCATGTAATATATGGTGGTGATGAAGTTTGCCGCGCCAAGAATCGAGGAAAACCCTATGAGATGTACCGTAAAAACGTAGAAGGCCACGTTTCCTGTAGTCTTGACGGCATATGGGGGATAGCCGGTCCACATGATATCCGGCGGATCGGGAATCACGAACGTAAGCAAGGCAACCACTATTCCCATCCAGAATAACCAAACGCTCAGCGCGTTCAGCCTGGGGAACGCCACGTCCCTGGCCCCTATCATGAGCGGGATAAAGTAATTTGCCGCAAAGCCGGTAAGGCCTGGAATGAGGAATCCCAGTATCATCGCCGCGCCATGGAAGTACAGCCAGACATTGTAGGTGGTCGGATCGGTGATAAGCCCCATGCCGGGGTTGAACTGCTCGGCGCGCATCAGCAACGCCATTATCCCCGCAACCACAAAAGCGGCTATAGACCCTATAAGGTACAGGATACCGACCCTTTTATGGTCGGTTGTAAAAATCCACTCTTTCATATTATTTCACCATCCCCTTTTAATTTGTTTTGCTCTGTACGGGTGCGCCGTCCGCCGGTGCGCCCGCTGGCGCTGTTTGCCCATCGGCAGGCTTCGCCGCAACGGCTCCCTTGGCCGAATCCAGCCAAGCCGTAAACTCGGCAGGAGGTAGCGCCTGCACATCCGCGCTCATATTGGCATGGTTGGCGCCACAGAACTCCGTACAGGTCACATATGTATTGCCAGCCGCCTTGGGGTTAAACCACAGGTAAGTCACCCTGCCCGGCATAACGTCCTCTTTCACCCTGTACTTGGGAAGGAAAAAAGAATGCACCACGTCTTCGCTTGTCATGCGCAACACGACCGGCCGCCCCACAGGCACTTTCAGCACTTCGGAGCTAACCCCGTTTTCGTACTCAAAGTCCCACGCCCACATATGCGCCGTCACTTTTACTTCCAGCGCGTTTGCTGGTACGTCCCGGTAGCTGTTCCAAAGGGTCCACCCGTTGGCGGCAAGATAAAAATCGTCAGCCATGAATACGAATGTAGGAATTAGCACCCACCCAATCGCCTGCGCTACGGAAAGCTTGGGCCCACTGCCCACCTGGTTCGGACTCGTAGCCTGGTACTTGAACAGCATGTATGCCGCCGCTATGGCGAATATCCCGCCTATTACGCCCAAGTCTATCAAAAGATGTTCCCAGAGCGAATCCCACTCTGCCGCCGGGTCGGCTATCTCCACCCCGGATACCCCGGATGCAAATGCCGGGGCTGTGGCGAAAGCCACCACCGCCAAGGCCCTTAACGCTGATAATAAATACATTTAAGATACCTCCTGTTTGTTTCGTCTTCTCTTATAGATAATTGAGGAAACAAGAATTGACACTCCCCCTATTGCGAGTGACCCAATTCCCACGAATACCGGAATGCTGATGGTATATTTCCCTTCCTTGTAGTTGTAGCTGTAGCAGTAGCTGAGTACCAGGTTGCCAAGCTGGCTGGGGCTGATTTTCCCTTCTGCGGCCTCCAGGACGGCAACCTCGATGTCGTGCGCCCCCACTCCCGAAGCGTACAGGTACCTGACCACCCTTCCATCCGGGGATATGAATATGTAAACATTGGGATGGAAGAATGTCCTGTCGGCTTGCGACCAAAAGTAACGGAAGCCGACTGATTTGGTAAGCTTCCTTACGTCATCAAAATTGATGGCCAAAGAATGTTTCCATTCTTTGGCCATCTGGCTTGGGAGGGAGAGATCACCGCGGAAGGTTGAGAGGGAGTCCGCAGTGTCGAACTTGTCAAATGAAACTGTAAGTACCCTGTAATCCGCACCCGGCTGTACGCGCTTCGCTTTTTCCAGCACCCCTTTAAGGTCAGAGTTCACGGTTCCGCAAACCCCATCGCACTTATAGTACGAAAGGATGAGTATCAGGGGCTTTCCGAAAAGCTCCCCGAGCTTGAACTTATTACCGTCCTGGTCTACAAGTTGTATATCGCCGTCGAGCTTGTTACCAAGGTGCTCTTTTTCCGCTATCTTAAGCGCGTTTCCGTCCATCAACGATTCGGCAACACGGCCATACCCGGCGTTGGCCGGGCTTGTGGCCAGTACCGCCAGTAGCGCAATGGCTACCGAGAATACCGTTATCCGTGTTGATGCGACGTTTTGCGTTTCCATGTTCCTACCAAAAATAAACCTGGGAGACCACGAAGAACCAAACGATGTCGACAAAATGCCAATACACTCCGGCGCATTTCACGAAATCCTTGTTAATCTTGCCGCCAAGCGCTGGCAACAACACCGAGACAAATATCCCGATGCCGACAAGAACGTGGGCGGCGTGGAACCCCGTGATGGAGAAAAAGGCCGAGCTGTATATGTTGGTTCCGGGGACGAAATTCTCCCCGATGAGATGCGAGTACTCAAACAAAGTGCAACCAAGGAAAACGGCCGCCAGGAGTATGGTGACTATAAGCATGGAGCGGAAACCGGATACATCACCTTCTTCAAGCTTGTCTTCCGCCATATGTATAGTCACGCTGGACGAAACAAGTATCACCGTCATTATCAACGGGATGGTGAGGCCGATGTGGGGCGTGTTAGCCGGTGGCCAGGATGGCGCCAAGAGGCGCAACGCCCAATAGGATGCGAAAATGCCGAGGAATATGAACGCCTCGGAGGTAATGAAAATCGGCAACCCCATGCTTACATAGCCAAACTGGTCATGCTTTTGGGTTAGCCCCTCGTTTACCCATATGGCGATACCGGCCAAAAGAACCGGAACCCCAATACCAAGGAAACCTATTGCAAACCCGAAGCTGTGGTACTGGAAATAGCTTGCGAACGGCAAAGGAATGGCAAGCAGGCAACCTAAAGCTATTAGAAAAGGCGCCGCGCTTGTCTCCCAATGTTGCCCCGCCGAAGCATGAGCGGTGTGAGATGTCATATAACTCCTCCCCTTAAATGATTGTTAGCAAATCTTTCAATGCGGCGGTGACAAACACCCTGTCTATCGCTAAGACCGCCACCTTTTATAACCACCCATCACCCGGTTTTTATGTTCGCCAATTTGCGGGATACGAGTACCTTGCTCCTTGCAACCATCGACTCGAAGTTGTGCGATTTCCACACTTCGTCCACTTTCTTTTGGCACTCCTGCCACATCTCATGCACCGGGCAAACATCGTCCCTTTGGCATGCGCCCTTCTTAACAAGACAATCGTTAAGGAAAACCGGCCCTTCCACTTTTCCTATAACGTCGCCCACAGTCAGTTTCTTGGGCGAGATATTAAGGACAATCCCGCCTTTTTGCCCCTTCGCCGAAACAACAATCCCGGAGGTGCGCAACACCTGGATAATTTTTTTAAGGAACGCCAAAGGGATGTCCTGCGCCTTCGCAATTTCCGAGGTGGAGAAAACCTTGCCCGGCTCGGTGGATAGGTGCAAAACGGCCCTAATAGCGTACTCACCCTTCCTTGACAACTTAAACACGACTAATTTTACCCCTTTTGTCCAATATGGGTAAAATTATCATTTGCCACACCAAAAATGTCAACACCTTTTTTTGGGGGAATTTTTAGGCTACATAGCGATACAAAATAGCCCCCCTGCGCGGGGCTATATGTTGCCCATATCGCGGCAACATCGTGTTGCCGCTCCATCGGCCCCGACCTGTTCACTCAACCTCGATTCCGAAATTGAAGTAGCACCATTCTGCTAAACTCCTTGAATTCATATTGCCGTATGGATATTCATGGAGGTACAGAATGGTGCAGGTAGAAATTAGTCCAATTTTTGGGAAA
>JAHFEI010000213.1 GCA_023248615.1 Nitrospinales bacterium
AAACGGGCGTGGTTTTTTTGCTGAGGCGTTAGCCTGAAGAGGCGCGAGAAACAAAATGACCGCCGCCATAATCGCCAAAAAAATATGTCGTGTATTCATGAATAAAGTTTATACCGAAACAATAGCGAAATGTCAAGCTCCAAATGGAATGGAGCCGCCAAGTGTGTTACCGCAGAACCTGTCCCGTTCCCCATAGTAATTCGCAGGGGCAGGCATGTGGTACGATTTCCGGTATCTATGTTTGCTGGCAAAGAAAAAAAGTACGATCCGCTTCTCCGCCGGGAGCCGTTGCCCGGCTGGTTGCCTGCGTCCCTGTTTGCGGTTATCGCGCTTGCGCTGTCGGTAAGGCTGTATGCCATAACCGGCTTGGAGCCGTGGTACGACGAGGCGGCGGCCTATCTTGTCAGCCGCCACTCGCTCGGCTACTTCAACCCTTTTTTGGTTAACGACAAGCCGCCGCTGTTTTATTTTTTCATTTCCCTTTGGACTGGGTTGCACGCCTCTATCCTTTTTGCGCGCCTGCTGGAGGTGTTTGCCGGCGTGGTTGCTACGTTGCTCGTGTACTTTCTTGGCAGGGATACGGTAGGCGCGAAGGAAGGGCTTGTTGCGGCCCTGCTTTTTGCCGTTTCGCCGTTCGAGGCTCTCTATTCCAGGGAACTTGGGCCAAACATGTTGGCGCAGGTTCTTGTGCTGGGGTCGATTGTTTCCCTCCAGAAATACCTAGGCGGTTCCGGCAAACGGTGGGCCATGCTTTCGCTGTCGCTCCAGTTGGTTGCCTGCTTTACTTCGTATGTGGCATTGATGCTGGTACCGGCGCAGGCGGCGTACGTTTGGCTTCGGTCGGAACGCGGTAACGGGGCAATTGCGTATTGGATAAAGATGCAGGCGCTGTTTTTCGTGCCGGTTGCTATCTGGCTTGCCCTCGTGGCTCCGACGCATATACTGCCGACGTTGCAGTTCGTGTCACGGTGGATTCCATCCGTTTCCCATGTTGGCTACGCCACATTTGTGAACAACCTTTTCTATGGCTACTTTATCGATGGCTATTCGCAGGCGGCGTTGCTTGCTCCTCTGCTGTTCCTTGCGGCGGCGGGGATGACGGAGGGCAGGGCCAGGGGTTTGTCTGTTTATTTTTTCGCGCCGCTTCTGGTTTTACTTATCCTCTCGTCGGGTCGCCATCTGATGTTGCAACGGTACCTGTTGCCGTTTGTCCCCGCGCTGTTTGTCCTGCTGGCATCGGGGTGGATGGTATTGCGCCATGTGGCTCTCCGGCTGGTTTTGGCCGTATGGATAGCCGCCGGGCTGGCGCTGGGGCTTGCCGGTTATTACGGAAATAACCACAGGATAGATTCTCCCGCGTCCAACAAACGCAAGGAGTTTTCAAGCGCCGTTGCATTTTTGGAAAGGCATTCCGCTCCCGGCGAGCCGGTGTTCCATTCCAGCCAGAATTCCACAGCGGTGTTTGAGGCATTGCGCCCGGGCAGGTGGGCAAACCGCTGGCAGGTAGCGGACGAAAGCGTGATGGCGGATTTCCTGCCATATGCGGATACCATGGAGAGGCTTGGGATCCAGTGTGCCTTGCCGCGTATGCTGGAGGAGGGGGGCGGCGCGCTTCCGGCATGGTTTGTAATGTCATCGTGGCCTAGCCACCCGTATGGCGACTTGCGGACAATCCAGTTGCGGGAAGAACTGGAGAAAAGCGCCGTGCCTGTGCAGATGTACCGGTTCCGGCATCTAGATATTGCCCGGTACGCCGCTTGCGATATGGACAGGATGGATGTTATCGCGGACGAAAGCGGGGGTGCGCGCTTGTATTCGGACAGGCTGGGCGGTGGGACATTTCCCGTCAACTATCCCGCACTGCAAAAAGGGTTTGCGGGAACCCGTCTGGCGCTGGATGGCGAAAACGTGCGGGTGGAGACTGGCTACAACTCTGCACATCTGCTGTTGGAGGGGATAAAAGGCTTCGTGATGCGTCCCACACAAAAGAGCATGGGAGGTTTTTCCGTAGGGACACTCCGGCGCCAGCCGCCGTATTCGGGAGATTTTACCAATGCCGCCGCCTTCCGCGCCTATTTGCAGGGAGCGCGTGATATGAAGAGCCTCACAGCTATTGGTGTAGCGCCCGCAGGCACATATCGGCTTTATATTCGGGCATTACTGGGGCCATCGGATGGGAGCATTGCCGAGTTTTTGGCCTCGGTGGATGGCACGGCCCTTCCTGCCGGATGGGTTAGGGCCACAGCCAAGGGCAGGGAGTGGGGATGGCTGGCGCTGGGCGAGTTTACCACCGGCGGTAACCCGGCGGTAACCATCCGTGCCCGTGGCGAAAGTGACAAGGAGGCGGAGGCAGGCATCCAGATGGTTGTCCTCTCCCCGGTAAGACCCGACGTTTCGGCTGGGGACGCAATATTTTTGCAAAAGAATTTTTTGCTCGAGCGTGGATACAAAGCGGTGTTTAGCCTGGGCGAAGGGTTTTCTGCAGGGGACGGGGTAGTGGTTTTGCTTTCAGACCGTGAGCGGGGAGAGTTTTTATCCGTGAGGCGTAGGCGGCTGGAATGAGCCTTTCCGGTGAGTATCAAAATGGAAGCTATTGGGACAGGTGGTGATATAATAGTGGGGCTATATTTTTCCGCTGGTTTTACGAGGGGGAGGGCTGATTGGGTTCTGGGGATGGTGGTATTTCACTTCGCACCAAGATTATTAAGACCTTCGCGCTGGTAGGTACGCTGGGTATATCTTTCGTCACGGCTGTCCTGTTGCTTTTGCTCTACATCCGCGACCAGCAGGCGTTAGGCCTCCAGGCGCATGAAAAGGCCGTTTTAATCCGCACCGGGTTGCTCTCGACCATGATGTCCACAGGCGATCCTGCGGCTATCCGCACCACCGTCGATTCTTTCAAGAAACAGTTGAACTTCGATTTCCGCATGGTTCGAAGCGAGTATGTGCGCCACCAGTTCGGAGGCCGTGTAGGCGAGGTTCCCCGCGACAAGGTGGAAGAGGACATCCTCAGCGGGAAACGCGGAGAATATTCGAGGCTGGATGGGACGACGCTCCGCTTTGTTACACCTTTCATCACCGATGAGAGGTGCGGCAAGTGCCACCAGGATTTGGACGGCAACCCCTTGTCCGCCGGGAAGGTGAACGGGTTGGCAGAATTTATTTTTGACGTTTCGGATTTGCGCAATAGCTCCGTAAATCTTGCCGTGAGACTTGCCGCCGCCATTATTTTTGCGATGGCCATAGTAGGTCTTGCGCTATATTTCCTTTTGAGCCGGTCGGTCGTGAAGCCGCTCAAGGGCATAACCGACGCAATAGGGCGCCTTGGTACCGGCGACTTGGGGCTTCCGAGCGTGGACATCAAGGAGATGCGTATAATGTTGCGCCAAGTCGAGGAGATGTCCCGGGTTTTTGACGACAACAAAAAGGCGCACGAGCAGGAGCTGGAAAACGAGCGCCGGAAGATGGACCAGATACGCTCGTTTGCGGTTAAACAGGCAGACCATCTTGGCATAACCGATAAGAGCGAGCTTTCCTTCATCATCAACAGGCTTTCCAAGGCGGTGGAGGAGGTCAAAAGATCGGAAATGGTCACGCTGGTCTGTGATCTTGTAATTGTGGAGAAGAAGAGCCTTGAACTGGGAAATGACATCAGTCTTATCCGTGCGGCATCCCTGTACCTTACCGATTTGATTGCATGCTCCAAGGGGAGCGTTAAGAAGGGAGCCGTCCAACTGGCGCTGGAAGAGGCTATAACCAACGCCATGGCGCATGGCAACCTGGAAGTGGATTCAAGGGTAAAGGACGAAGATTTCGGCAGGTTTGAGGAATTGATGCGCGAGCGGGCCATGGTGGAGCCGTACAAGTCGAGGCGGGTGAGGGTTGAGTATGAGTATAACGGTGCGACGGCGACTTTCAGGATTTCCGATGACGGGAAAGGTTTTGATTGGCGGTCTTTCCTGGAAGCGGATGTTTCCGCCGACCTTGCGCCGCACGGACGGGGGATAACAATAATCCGTGCGTTTGCCTCATCGATAAAGTACAACGATAAGGGCAACGAGATATTGGTTGGCTTCGACCTATAATTTAAAGCCGTTGGGTTCGGCGGCGGCGGGACGGGCCCGTTGCCTCATGGCAGAATGTAACCCAAGGAGGCTAAATTCTTCTAGTCATTGCCTCATAACTCAGGTAACCGTAGAACATTAAAGATTCTCCTGAGTTTTTTCTCAAGGGTTTTCT
>JAHFEI010000016.1 GCA_023248615.1 Nitrospinales bacterium
CTTTCAAAGTGCTTGCAACTCGGATACGGCAGGATACAGTTTACGCCCGACCTGCTTCCCGCCGACCTGGTGGGGACACAGGTGTACGAAGCCAAGACCGGGAATTTCCATGTGAAAAAAGGCCCGATATTTACCAACATAATACTGGCGGATGAAATCAACCGCGCCCCGGCAAAGGTGCAAAGCGCCCTTTTGGAGGCGATGCAGGAGCGGCAGGTGACTATTGGCGGCCACTGTTTCCCGCTGGACGAGCCGTTTATGGTGATGGCTACCCAAAACCCTATAGAGCAGGAAGGCACATACCCGTTGCCGGAAGCGCAGGTGGATAGGTTCATGTTCAAGCTTAAGCTGGATTACCCCTCGCGCGACGAGGAGATGGAGATAGTGAAGCGGATGTCCGTAAAAACCACGTTCGACGTGGCGGCGGTCATCGGCGCGGCGGAGATAGCAAAGGCCCGCGAAGTGATAGACGAAATTTATGTGGACGAGAAAATATACCGCTACATACTCGACCTGGTGTTTGCCACGCGCAAGCCGCAGACGACGATGGGGGATATTATCGAGTACGGCGCATCCCCACGCGCATCCATATACCTGGCGCAGACGGCAAAGGCGCACGCATTCCTGCGGCATAGGGGGTATGTAACCCCGGACGACGTGAAGGCGATAGGCGCCGACGTGTTGCGCCACCGCATCATACCGTCGTACGAGGCGGAGGCGGAAGGCATGAACACGGACGACATTGTCCGCCGGGTTTTCGAAACCGTCCCGGTGCCGTAAATGGATACCGTCTGGCTTTTACCGCTTGCGGTGGCGGCAGGCCTTGGCGCGGCGTATTTTATTTTCCGCAAGAGGCTGGAACTGCGGGTAGCCAGGGAAGTGCCGTCGGCCACCCCGGAAGATACGGGGCGGCTTCCAAAGGAAGTGCTTAAAAAAGTCCGCCAGATAGAGTTCTCCTCCAAAAAGCTGGTCGATTCCGTATTTTCCGGCGAGTACCACTCCACCTTCAAAGGGCTTGGCATGGAATTCGCCGAGGTGCGCCAATACGCGCCCGGGGACGACGTGCGTAGCATCGATTGGAACGTGACGGCCCGTATGGGTGAGCCGTTTATAAAAATATTCGAGGAAGAGCGCGAACTTACTGTCATCCTAATGGTGGACGCATCCGCCAGCGGCAGTTTTGGGACAGCGCAAAAATTCAAGGCCGAAGCGGCGGCGGAAATATGCGCCACGCTGGCGTTTTCCGCCATACGCAATAACGACAAGGTGGGGCTGTTCATCTTTACCGACAAGGTGGAATTGCACATACCCCCGAAAAAAGGGAAAAAACATGTGTTGCGCATCATCCGGGAAATACTGGCATTCTCCCCTACAGGGAAAAAAACCGGCATACGCAACGCGCTGGACAGGCTGAACCGGACGACAAAAAAACGCGGCATTGTTTTTCTGGTGTCGGATTTCGGCGATGAGGGGTACGACACGAGCATGCGCATCTCCGCAAAGAAACATGACCTGATAGCTGTGCGCGTGACAGACCCGGCGGAACATATCCTGCCGGATGCCGGGCTGGTGCGCCTGCGCGACGCGGAAACGGGGGAGCAAATCCTGGTGGACAGCTCCAGCCTCGACTTTCGCCAGAAATATGCGCACGCCGTAAAGCGGAAGGAAGGGCAGACGCTGAAAATATTACGGTCGTGCCGTGTGGACGTTATCAACGTATCTACCGATAAGCCATCGGTGGAGCCGTTGGAGAAATTTTTCAGGCAACGCGGAAAAAGGCTGGCGCGAGGCAGATGAACCCGCTTTTCATACTTTTGCTTCTTGTTTGGGCGCACACGGCGCAGGCAATGGAGCTTTCCGTAAGCGTACAGCCGCAGGCCGCCACTATCGGCGACCGCATCTCCTACACCGTCTTGGCAAAAGACGCGAAGGGGACAAGCTTGCCGCAAAAACTGGAGAATCCGGGGCCGTTTGAAATGCTTGACGTGAAAACCGCCGAAGAGGACGGGACGAAGACAGTAACCTTTACACTCACGGTTTTCAAAACCGGCAAGTTGGCGCTTCCCGCCTATGCCGTGGATTGGGTGGACGCGAACGGGAAGCCGCAATCGATGGTGGCTCCGCAGGTTTTTGTGGAAATCATCTCGGTGCTGAAAGAGGCGGACAAGGAACCTAAGCTGATGGACATAGAAAGGGAGGCGCAGGCGCAATTTGAATGGCGGGAATATGTTTGGCCCGCCGCTATACTTCTGGCCCTAATCGCGGCGGCGCTTGCCGTGTGGTACTACCTGAGAAAACGGAAACCACCACCAGTAATTGCGAAGGAGGAGATAAAACTCCTTCCATACCAGGCGGCGCTGAAAAAGCTGGAGGCGATTGAAAGGGACAGGCTTTACGACCGTGGGCGGGTGAAGGAATATTTTTCCGGCATATCGGACACCGTGCGGGAATATCTTCTGGCGGAGTACGGCATAAACGCGCCGGAAAAGACCACCCGCGAACTGGAGCAGGCGTGGCCGCCGATGCTGGAAGCGGAGCGGCGGAGGTTTTTCGGCATACTCGACATGTCTGATGATGCAAAGTTTGCGAAGATTATCCCAACATCCGGCGATGCGGCGCAGATATTGCGTGGCGCATACGATTTTTTAAAAGACTCGCCGAAGGTCAACAGCCGCCCACCGGAGCCGCCTCCCGCCTCCCGCTAGAGAGTTTTGCTTTATCCTCGATTCCGAAGACAGGAATTCAAAATACCCCAAAACAATTTATAAATATGCCTGATTTGGATATTTTCAAAAGAATAATTTGGTACAGGGCTGATATCAAAATTAATTTCCTCCCCTTGAAAGGGGAGGCGCAGGTGGGGTTGAGGAACCTCCCCTTCATCCCCTCCTTGCGAAGGAGGGGAAAGTAATTTTAACTTCGGAATCGAGGTTTATCTTGATACAACCACTTTCCTGTCATGCCGCATTTGATGCGGCACCCAGGCTTATCTGGATTCCCGCTGGAGTTTACCCCGTGCTTGGCACGGGGCGGGGATGACATCTTTTTGCGTAATGGCATGAAACCCCATTATGCAAAGGTTCCCCAAAGAAAGTGGTTACGCCAGCCCCAGCAACGGGCATAGAATGCGCAATCCCGCAAGGATGACAATGAAGCTCAGGATATCCAGCGCGGCTCCCGCCTTTATCATCGCGGTAATCGGCACCCGCCCGGAGGCGTATACGATGGCGTTGGAAGGGGTCGAAACCGGCAACATAAACGCCATGCTGGCTCCCAGGCAGACGCCGATGACCGGCGGTATGCCGCTAATCCCTGCCGTGTGGCATATCGAAATCGTAAGCGGAACCATCATGTTCGCCGTGGCTGTGTTGGATGTGACCTCCGTTATCAAAATCGCAAGCGCGGTCGCCACTGCGGTTATTTCCCATAGCGTATCCACCCCTGTGGCGCTGATTATATAAGTTCCCATCACATCTGCCAGCTTTGTGGAAAACATCAGCCCACCCAGCGAAAGACCGCCGCCGAAAAGCAGGATGGTTCCCCAGTCTATTCCCACCGCATCTTTCCACGAAAGCGTGAACTCCCGCTTTTGCCAGTCCACCGGGGCAAGGAAAAGAACCATCACGGCAATAAGCGAGACAACTTCCTCGTGCAGGTTTTCATCCAGGAACTTGTAAGCGCCGGAAGATGTGCCGAAAATCGCGGCCGTAAGCCCCGGAAGTATCCACAAAAAAATGGCGAGGCCGAAAGCGGACGCGGTGTTTTTTTGCCCCCTTGTCCAATCCCCCAGTTCCGCCCTGCGCTCCGCGATGTATGCGGAAAGGCCGGTTATCTCGCGCTCCGGCGGGCTGTGCATCAGGTACATGTAGCCGACCATAACCAGGAACATGACCAACATTATCGGTATTGCCACTTGCATCCAAAGATAAAAAGGCATTTTGTATCCCATCAATTTGTCCATCATACCTATGCCGATGAGGTTGGGCGGAGTGCCTATGGGCGTGCCGATGCCGCCAATCAGCGCGGAGTAGGCGATGGCAAGCAAAAGTCCTACATTGAACTTTCCGCCGCCCGCCTTAGACAGGTGGTTCACCATCGCCGCTATGCCTATCGTTATCGGGTAGATCATGGCGGTGGTGGCGCTGTCGCTTATCCACATGGAAATCACCATCGGTATCAACGCTATCGCCAGGAAAACGCGGAAGTAACTTTCCCCCACCCATTTGAAAGAAAGCACGCGTACGGATATGCGGTAATCCAGGCGGTGGACTTTCATAGCCTGCGCCAGCATGAAACTTCCAATGAAAAGGAAAATTATGGGATGCGCGAACGGCGCGAACACGGCCTTCGATTTATCTACCCCAAGGATGATGCACAGCACCGGCCCCAAAAGCGCCGTGGCGGGTATCGGTATCGGCTCACCAACCCAGTAAACAAGCACCAGCCCCAGCACCGCGCCAAGCTTGTGCGCCTCCGGCGACAGCGCGGGGAGATCGGCAAACATGATGGCGAGAAAGAGGAGAGGCCCCACGAAAAGGCTTGCGGTTTTGCGGATGCGCTCGAACTTCTGCTCGGCTTCTGAAATCTCTTCTTTCACCATACTCCCATTTCCCTCCGCGACATTGTATGACGGGCTGGGGTTTTTTTATAGGGGGGGCATGGTAGGGCGGTTACCTTACAGCGGCAGGTTAGCCACCGCATCCAGCGCCACATAATCGTGCCAGCGTGGGTCGTCCGGTGCGGCGGAATAGGTAAAATATCCGGCGGCGGCTATCATAGCAGCGTTATCGGTACAAAAAACAGGTTCCGGCCAGACCACCGTTAGGCCGTCCATATCGCAGGCTCTTTTCATTTCGCCACGCAGGTACCCGTTGCATGCCACGCCGCCAGCCAGCACGATGTAGCCCAGCCCCTGCTCCTTTGCCGCCGCAATCGTGTGGCTTACCAATATCTCCGTAACGGTTTTTTGGAATGAGGCGGCCACGTCTTCTACTTTCGGGTTTTGCTGGATGGTAGTGCGCACCGCAGTTTTTAATCCGCTGAAACTGAAATAAAGTTCGTTCGGTTTGATTTTCGGCATGGTGAATTTCAGCGAAACCGCTTTTCCTTCCTTCGCCGCCTTTTCCACCGCAGGGCCGCCGGGAAAGCCCAGCCCCAGGAGCTTTGCCACTTTGTCGAATGCCTCTCCAGCCGCATCATCGCGCGTACTGGCAAGCTCCTCCTGTGTTGTGGGGGAAAGAACCTTGAACAACGAAGTATGCCCGCCGGAAACAAGCAGGCAAATATGCGGGTACATGATTTTATGGTTAAACCTGGCCGCCACAATATGGCCGTGCAGGTGGTGTACGGGCACCAACGGTTTTTTTAGCGCCCACGCAATTCCCTTTGCCGCAGAAAGTCCCACCAGTAGCGCCCCCACCAGCCCCGGCCCGTGTGTGACTGCCAGTAGGCCGATATCTTTTATGCCCACTCCGGCCTGCTCCAGCGCCTCATTTATGACAACCGGCATATTCTCCACATGACGCCGCGAGGCGAGCTCCGGCACCACTCCGCCGTATTTTGAATGTATCTCGTTTTGCGATGCGGTGATGTTTGAGAGTACTTTCGCGCCATCCTCCACCACGGCGGCGGCTGTATCGTCGCACGAGCTTTCAATCCCAAGTACCAGCATCAGCGTACCATACCGGAAACCGCCACCAGATCCACCCCTTCTTTTGCGAACGCGTCTTTTAGCGCGGTTATGGCTTCCACCGTTACGGCATGCGGATGGCCTATAGCTATCACATCACCGTTTACCTTCGCCAGCCGTATGGAATTCCGCAGGGCATTCTCCACCGATTCCGGATTTTCGTCATTATCCAGGAACAGCCTCCTCGCGGCGCTTTTTATTCCCATTTTGCGCGCTAGCGGCAGTCCCACGCTTTTCGGGGTGGTCAGGCTATCTACAAAAAACAGCCCCGCGCTTTTTATTTCCTCCATTACCACTCGCATTTTGTGCCCATCCCTCGTGAAAAGCGAACCCATGTGGTTGTTCACTCCTATGGCTTGCGGCACTTCCGCCAGCGTGCGCCTCATCATGGCGCGTATTTCCTCGTCCGTCTGCGATACCAGCAGAGCCTCTTCGCCGGGGTTGTTGTTTTTATAATCTTCCGGCTCCATCGGCATATGCAGTAGCACTTCATACCCGGCATTGCGTATTTTCTCCGCCAGTTCTTTGGTGTGCCGCTGGCCCGGCATAATCGCAAAGGTTATAGGGATGCCGAGTGAAAGGAGCTTTTCCACCGGCTCGTTGCGAAGCCCTATGTCGTCTATGATTATAGCAACGCGGTAGCGCGGCTGTACTGATGGCGGCGGCGCGTCTTGCAGGTTCGCCACAGGCGGAAGGCTTGCAACCTCCCTCTTATCCGCATGTCGGGCGGGAGTCGGCTTTGGGCTATTTTTTACGGCAAGCATGGCGGTGATGAAACCTCCGGCGAAGAAGAGGGCAAGCAACGCCACAGCAAGCAGGAAGCGGTTGCCGGATTTTTTGCGCCTGCTCATTTGTGGCAACCTGCTATGGATTGGCCCGTCGAGCATGGAGGCGGAACCGCATACATAAAAGGGGAGGGAACAGGCGGCCTGTGATGCGGACAGGTTTGCAGGCGCCAACCATCGGTTTGCATCAACGTATTTCGGCGGCTACGAAAAAAAACGGATGTCTTAGCGTCCGGCCTTTTTCACACCGGCATCCTGCCAAGATGCCGATGTGATTCATCCTGCCGCCGCCATTCGGGATATGCCTGTTTCAACCGGCCTTTTTCTCGCCCATCATGCCACGGAAGATGTCCCACTCTTTCAGCACTTCAACTGCGCGTTGCAACTGGTTGTCCTTTTCCAGGTCGAACACCTTGCGCAAGCCCAAATCCTTGTCTTTATCCTTGTCTTGGTCTTTGTCTTTGTCTTTGTCTTTCGATTCTTTCGGGGTCTCTTTTTCCGGCTGTTTTTTCTTCACATCCGGGCGCGTGTCTTTCAGCCCCTGGAAGTGCTCCATCAGTTCCTTCTCGCGAAGTGGCTCGCCATCGTCATCCCTTCCGGCTATTTTCAGCTTCACTTCGATATCCGGGGCAATGCCGATGCCGTGGATTGCGATACCGGCGGGGGTGTAATAACGTGCGGTGGTAAGGCTTAGCCCGGAGCCATCGCTAAGTTCGCGTACGGTCTGCACGGAGCCTTTGCCGAAGGAGCGGTTGCCTACGATTATCGCTCGCTTGGTATCTTTCAGGGCGCCTGCCACTATCTCTGCGGCGGAGGCGGAACCGGCGTTGATAAGAACAACTATCGGTATGTCCATATAGGAGTTTTTATTCCGTGCGGTGTAATGGGTATTCTGTTCCGGCGAGCGTCCCTTCGTGCTTACGACGGTTGTCCCGTCCTTCATGAACTGCTCGGAAACGCTAACGGCTTCCTTCAGCAACCCGCCGGGGTTGTTCCGGAGGTCTAGCACAAGCGATTTGAACTTCTTTTGTTTGAATTTCTTAAGCGCCTCCACCATCTCGTCCGTGGTGGTGCTACTGAAGCTTACTATCCGCAGGTATCCGATTTCGTTGTCTATCATCTCGGATTTTACCGAATGTACTTTTATGATGGCGCGGGTCAGTTCCACATCAAAGGGTACCCTGCCGTTATCATCGCGGAATATGGTTATAGTCACCTTGGTGCCAACCTCGCCGCGCATTTTTTTCACGGCTTCCATCAAGTCCATGTCCTTGGTTACCACGCCGTCTATTTTCACTATCTTGTCATTTGGCTTCAACCCAGCCCGTTCCGCCGGGGTGTCTTCCATCGGGGAGATTATGGTAACAAATGAGTCTTTCAGGGTTATCTCTATCCCCAAGCCGCCGAATTTACCCTCGGTCTCCTGTTTCCGGCTCTCGTACGATTCCTTGTCCATGTACGCCGAGTGCGGATCCAGCGTGCGCAGAAGCCCTTTTATGGCTCCCTCGGTAAGGTCCTTGGGCGATTTTTCTTCCACATAGTAGTTTTGGATAAGCGTCATCACCTCTGCGAATACCCGCAGGTGCTCGTAGGAGGAGCCGGTGGCGGCAAAAGCCTGGCTACTGCGGACTGTGGCGACAACGCCCAGCCCCACGCCTGCAAAGAATGCGATAATAGCCGCGTAGGCAATGCCCTTTATGAAACCCTTAAAAAAAGAGAAAATTCCCGAGTTCTTTTTTTCCGTCATAGTAGGGAATACTAACATGGTTACGGGCAAATTCTTAAAAATATAGTTCGTGCTTCCAAAGCCCGCCTGGCTACAACCATCCATGGGGACAGATGTGTCCTGTTCCCGTATTTTGGCCGGGATTTTTATTCGATAGACGCGAGATGTCCGCTTTGGTTAGAATTGCGCAAGGGGAAAAAAGAGGCCTCCGGCCGGCAGGGGGGGCGCCGAGCCGGAGGTTAGGGACACATCCCGCTCCGGTGAACCGGGGGGATGTAATGGGCTACGTATAAACTCTAAAATCTATCTCTTGGAATATGTTGTCGGTGTCCTCCACCTTCTGTAGCCAGTCGTAATCCACATTTCCGTTCTCCACATGGTCTGCTATGCGATTAAACCGCGACAGGTGGTCGTTAGTCTTCTTTACCGCGTACTCCACCATTGTTCCGGTCTTCATTATGAAAGCCCAGTCAGATGCCTGCGCCAGCAGTAGCTCTCGCGCCGCCTGGTTCAGTAGCCGTTCCTTGCCATTGGGCGAGGATGCATACCGGTGTGCAAGGCCGACCATACGTTCCGCCGCGCGCAGGAGGTGCGGATATACCCAGTCGTTGCTTCCCTCAAGCCACACTTCCGAATGGCCCTTGTATCCCCAAGATGACATCGGCGGCTGGCATACCTGGTTTTGCGGGAACATCTGCAGGTATTCCGATGGAGTAATCGTCTTCACCGTGTCCTGGTCGTAATTCATCTTCCGTAGCAGGCAGTTCAGCCAGTCCGGGCCTTCGTACCACCAGTGTCCGTATAGTTCCGCATCATACGGAGCTACGATTATGGGCGGTTTGCCTCCCATAACGCCGCTCAGGTGTTCCACCTGTTTTTCGCGGTTGAACATGAAGTTCCCGGCGTGCGACGCCGTTTTTTCCATGGCGGCATGCTGGTTGTACGGCTCTTTATGGTTGCCGGTGCCGGTAATCTTGTAGTACTTCAGTCCGGTCATCTTGCGAAGCCCGTTTGGCTGTATGTACGGCTTAACATATTCGAAATCCAGGTCGTATCCCACGTCGCGGTAGAATTCGCGGTAATCGTAGTCGCCGGGATATCCTTCCACGGCAGACCACACCTGCTTACTGGATTCTACATCGCGCGCAAAAGCGGCCACTCCGGATGGCGTGTAAACCGGCGCATAAACCCCGTACTTGGGGCGCGGGGCGGCGTGTAGCACACCGTGGGTATCCACAAAAAAGTAGCGTATCCCCTCCTCGCGCAGTATTTTTTCAACGCCGGGGTAGTAGGCGCACTCCGGAAGCCAGATTCCACGCGGCTTGCGGCCAAAGTTCTTTTCGTAATGTGCCACGGCGACCCGTATTTGCGCCCGTACCGCGTTGGGTACCGATTGCATAAGCGGCAAAAACCCGTGCGTTGCGGCGACTGTTATGATTTCCAGAACCCCTTGGTCCTGGAACTGCTTAAATGCCGTCACTATATTGTTGTTGTACTGCCGGGTGAACACATCGCGCGCCTTTGTGAACTTCCAGTGGTACATCAGCGCCAACTCGTGGAACTCGCGCTGGAACCTGGTGCGTTCCACTTCCTTTTCGGAAAGCTCAATAAGCTTGCTGATATGGCGTACGTACCTGGACTGCAAAAGCGGGTCGGTGAGCATCGATATCAGCGGAGGCGACATGGACATAGTTATGCGGAAGTCCACTCCATCGCGTATCAGGCCGTCGAAGGCCGTAATCAGCGGTACATAGGTTTCCGTTATCGCCTCGAAGAGCCAATCCTCTTCTAGGAAGTCGTCGTATTCCGGGTGCCGCACATAGGGCAGGTGTGCGTGCAGTACCAGCGCAAGGTATCCTTTAGGCTGTTTCATGCTTCTGTTTCCCCAGTTTCATCACTTAGCTCCCGGTTTTGGAACACCGTAGTGCTCCGGCTGACCGTGGGCGTGATGGTTTTTTCATATTTCCTGCTTGCGGATACCGCAGTGGTCTCTATTACCTGCATGCCGTCGGGGAGCGAGAACCGCGCGGTAAATGTGCCGTCCGGCCTCAGCTCCACCTTGCGGCCCATCATGGTAACCGTTGCATCCGGTTCGGTTGCCCCATAAACGATAAGTTCGCAATCCAGCCGGAACCAGAACTTGTCCTGCTGTTTCTTCGGCCTTATGGAGCCGCCGAAAGAGCTTACCGCGCCGGAGGACGTTTCCCCCGCCAAGCGTTGGCGCATCATTTCGGAAAGTTCCATCGAAGTGGCGCTCTTGCCAACCTGAAAACCGCCGCTAAGGGCGTACATTTTCCAAAAGTCCTCGTCGGCTACCATCCATTCCTCGTCCAGCCTGCTGGAAACGCCGTTTCTGGGAACCAATATGACGTTAGAGCGGGCCATCATGTAAAAGTCGCCCCTGCCGTTCTTAAGACCCACCTCCACGCAGTAGTTCCTGTCGTCCTCCGGCACGTTCAGGTACCAGCTTCCTTTCAACATGTTCACATCAATATCGAAAAATTTGTGGGCGTTTGTGCCGTTGAATTCAATATCGGTAACATCGTACATGCGCAACGCTATGTGGAATTCGCTCAGGTTCAGCCCGTGCCGCCAGGCCGTAGCCTGCGGGGTGTTGGGGTTAAGGTCCCATGCGGCATGGGACCAGAACGGGTCGCGCACCAGCAGGAATATCCTGTCGTCTTGGTAACTCCATGGGAGTTGTGCACTCTCCAGATGCTCCTGGGCCGTGGCGACGTAGTACTTGGATTCCTCGGCGGTATCTTCATCCCGGGCGGACATCATCGGTATTTTATTGACCGTTACGCCTACCTTGTTTTGGGCTTGGTGCGTGGTCGCGGCGCCGGTTGTGCCTTTTTTGCGCGGTGGTTTAGTTTGTGCGGTTTTCGGCGCTTCCTGGCGCACTGGTGCGGCAAGGGTTGGCGGAACAGCTTTTTTCTTTTCAGGTTTTTCCATAACGGGGGCGGCGGCAACCACTTTTTTCTTTGGAGTCTCTTTCTTGGCTTCCTTCGCTTTTGGTGCGGCTTTTGGAGCCACCTTCTTCGCTATGGCAGGTTTTTTTGCCGCCTCTTTTTTCGTGGGTGCCTTGGCAGGAGCCGACTTCTTGGTCGCCTGGATAATTTGGGCGATGATCTCTTCCTTCGCGTCGGAAGCTTTCAAGGCCAGCTTGTACAGGCTTTTCCCAAGTTTTATAAGTTGTTCCTTAGTACTCTTTGCCAATTCGCTCTTTGTTAATTTTGTCATGCCCACTAATAGAGCCAGATGCGTGCCATACGGGCTATCCGGCAACCGGGCTGATTAACAGGTGTTTAGGGTAGGGCTGATATCTGTAGTTATTAGTAAATGGGTCATTTGCGCCCCAATGTGTGGGGCATTTTTGCCCCACAACTTAAGAACTACGACAAATACCCGAAGCATATTAAGCCAATGTATAGGCAAGCCGCCCCGTAATTATAGTGGAAATGGGTGAAAAAGGCGGTTTTTTTTGGCCCGCCCGCCTGTTACGCACACTTTAAAAATGTGGGAGCAACGCCCAAGTTGACTGTGGTTAAGCCAACCAGTTGTCACTCCCGTCCGCCGCCCCTGTCGAAACCCGGCGCGGGTTTTTACCCGCACCCGGCTTCCGGGCGTGTTCCGTCTCGCTACTTTTTCAGCGGGGGAACTGTTTTTTTCGGCACTACCGCATAGTTGATGAGGTAGTTGAAGAGCCGTATCAACCTTCCGTTATTGCGTTTCTGGTCTATCCAGTGGCCTATCAGGCCTATTGTGCGCGCCAGCATGAAGAATCCGTTGAGAGATTCCACGGGGTATCCCATATCAAGCAGGACGCATCCCATGCAACCATCGACGTTGAGGATAAGGTTATCCTTTTTCGACGTGGTTATCGCTTCCACCTTCAGCGCGTAGTCCAGGTGCGGCACCGTAAGGTTTTCCCTGCGGACGTAGGCGATTAGTTCGGATACGCGCTTGTCCGGGTTTTTCAGGCTCTTCACGCGGTGGCCTATGCCTGGCACCGGGCCAACCGATTTCTTCATGTGCGCCAGGAAGCCCGGGATGTCGTTAGGATAGTTGCGCAGGCCGTAATCGAAGTAGGTGGCCGCATCGGTAACGGCCCCGCCGAAGCGCGGCCCTATCATGATCATGCCTGCGGCGACAGCCTGCGGCAGGTTGATACCGGCGCACGCGGCCAGTATGGTGCCAAACGCTCCGCTTACTGCCGGGCCGTGGTCGGCGGACAGCATGATAATCCTGCGGACGACTTCCGCCTCTTTCGGGGTCGGGAGCCTTTTGTTCCAAAGCAGGCCGATGACGTGCGGGATATCGTATCCGGCATTGATCAGCTCGCTCGCGGCGTATCCGCAGTAGAGCGGCTCTTCGCCGCGGTCGTCCGATATGGTGGACTTTATCAGCGGCTCTACCATTATTTCGCCCGCCTTCACCGATTCTTCCACCCTCTTCGGCAGTTGTGGCAGTTCGGACGGATGGGTATCTTCGACCTCCGTTATCTGGCCGACAGCTTTCAGGTCCTCGTAGACTTTTTTGATGGCTGGTCCTAGTGCGCCGAATGTTTCCGGCACTATCGCTCCGGCTTTGGTAAGCGCATTCGCCTTTGCGCGTGCGCTACCCTCGCCGTGAGCGCCTTCTTTGGCGCCTGCGTGGCCGAACTTCATTCCTTTCGGCAGTTTTTCCTGGCAGAATCCCGCCACCACGCCTATCAGTTTTATCCTGCGCGGCTTGGCGCCAAACCACTCGGCTGCCGCCTCCTCCAGGTTTCCGCCCATTTCGCCGACTATTACTACCGCCTTGGTTTCCCTGTCTTTTTCGAACATCTCAAGGTAGGTGACGAAGTCCGAAACCGGGTAGGAGTCGCCGCCTATACCAACGGCGGTCGTAACGCCATCGGCAAACTGCGAGATTATCCAGATGATTTCGTTGGAAAGGCCTCCCGACTTGGTAAGGACGCCGAATGAGCCGGGTCGGTACAGCTTGCTCAGGATAAGGTTGTTGTACTCGCCGCCGATGACACCCAAGCGGCACTTGCCAGGGGATATTATCCCGATGGCGGACGGGCCGTTGAGGTACTTTCCTGTTTCCTTGGCCTTCCTGATTAATAGCTTGGCGTCTTTTTCCGGCACCCCTTCCGTTATCATTGATATGGATTTTATGTTCTGGTTGTCCATGGCCTCTATCGCGGAGGCGGCGGCACGGTTTGCGCCGATGTAAATAAGCGCCGTGTTGATGGATGGATGCGCCTTAACGGCGTCATCAAGCGTCTTGTAAATCGGAACCGGTATTATCTGGCTTCCCACATTTACGTCCGCCGATTTTCCGGCGTCCGGCGGATATACAAAAGCTTCCACGTAAAAAGGTTTTTGCACGAGGTGGCAGAATTCCCCCATACGTTTGGCGGCGTTTATGCCAGCCTGACCGCCGAGTATCACTACTCTGGTATTCTCGTCAGCGATTATGCTCATTTAATTCTCCCCTCCAGCCTATTTGCCTAGCGCCATGTTTACGATATCGGTCAATGGCGTGTAGCGGTCGAATACCTCTATGTCGAAACCTTCACTCTCAAGCTCGCGCATCGCGGCAAGGCCGATGGCCTCGTTAGGGCCGCCACGGCGAACCCATATCTTCACGCCTTTGAGTTTTCCCTCGGACTTTGCCTTGTGGAACCCCGCAATGATGCCCTGGAAGGTCACTTTAACGTCCGTGAAATTGGCTATGGCGCCGCCCACAATGATGTGCTTGATGCCTTGCAGGGCGCAGACCTTCTCGGTAAGCGCCTGCACCGCCCATCCTGGCGGATCGCCGGAGTATTCGGAATAGTTTGCAATGGTGCCACCCAGGTTCACAACGGCGTCCGAGTAGAAAACGGAAGCGCCGCCGCCTGCCGGTAGCAGGGCCACTTCGCCGCCGGGTATCTCGATAAGCTTTACCGATCCCTTAACGCGGCTGTCTATTTCCATTATCTGTTTTTCGGCGTCGGTGTATGCCCTGCCGAATTCCGAGGCAAACGTGAAGTTCCAGTCCGGGTGGCGGAAGCGGGCATCGCCGTCCAGCAGGGTAACAGCATCCAGAGCCACAAGCTCACCGCTCTTTTTTTCCAGCACCAGCGGGTTGATCTCAACATACTGGCCGTCTTCGTTGTCGTAGCAGTCGAAGAGCGAGTGGGCGAATGCGGCCATTTTTTCCGCCAACGGGCCGCTGAACCCGGCCTTTTCCGCGCAATCGATAAGTTGCTTGTTTGTGGATTTCTCGCCAATGGTTATGAATGTACGGACTACCTTGTCCCAGTTGGCTTCGACTTCGATACCGCCAAACTTGGCCATCAGTATTTCAGCGCCATCGCGGGTGGATTTGACGGCAAGGTAGTATTCCTCTTCGTGTTCCACCATTTCGGCGACGATAACCTGGGATATCTTCATCCCGTCTACGACGCGGCCCAGGATTTCCTTGGTCGCTTTTTTTACCCCTTCAATATCCAGTTCCAGCTTAACCAGCCCGAGTTTAAACCGCCCGCCAAGGGCCTCGTGTGCCTTTACCACCATCTTGCATTCCTTCATCCAGGCGTTTGCGGCGGCAAGGGTTTCAAGCTGTCCTACATCCGAGATGACCAGGTGATGCGGCGTGCGCATACCCCACTTCTGAAACAATCCCATTGCTGGGCCTTCAAGTAATTTGGCCACTTCAATCCTCCACGTTATCCAGTAAGGTTGTTGTTCAAAATACAAGATGGGGAATAAGCGCCCCCCCCCTCCTAAAAGCCGACTCATTTTCACAAAATAGCCGTCTTGTGTCAATCATCAAATTAGGCCATCAAATCAGGCGAATTGCCTCATATTAAATGTAACCGAAGGATTGGGCTGATTTTACGGGAAATGCTTCGTTGCCTCATATTCCATGTAACCGAAAGGAGCGTGGAAAATGGGACATGTATCGAGAAAA
>JAHFEI010000214.1 GCA_023248615.1 Nitrospinales bacterium
GATGGTGGTAGAGTTGCTTGTTCCTGTTGCGATGGAGAAAGAAGTGCGTTTTGCGATACGCGAAGGCGGACGGACCGTCGGCGCGGGCGTCGTGACAGAAATAGTAGAGTAGGGATATGACAACAGCGCAAGGACAGCAGAAAATACGGATCAGGCTGAAAGCCTATGACCATCGCGTGCTGGACAAGGCCGTGAAGGAAATAGTCGGCACGGCAAGGAATACGGGTGCGCGTGTAGTCGGCCCCATCCCCATGCCGACCGAAATTAGCAAGTGGACGGTGAATACCTCGCCCCACGTCGATAAAAAGTCGCGGGAGCAATTTGAAATCAGGACGCACAAGAGAATTCTCGATATCCTTAGCCCCACATCCGCCACGGTGGACGCGCTAATGGAGCTCGACCTTTCTTCTGGCGTCGACATAGAGATAAAGCTGTAAATATATGTTGGGATTATTAGGCAAAAAAGTAGGAATGACGATGGTCTTCGACGATAAGGGAGACTGTATCCCTGTTACCGTCCTGCAGATGGGCGAGTGCCGCACCGTGCAGGTGAAGACAGCCGCGAAGGACGGGTATAGCGCCATCCAGGTCGGTTTTGACGAAGTGACCAAGAAAGACAAGAAGAAAACCCCTAAAACCTCGATGGGGCATTTCAAAAAGGCCGACCTGAAACCGATGAAGGTGCTTAAGGAATTTCTCCTTGATGACGTTTCCGGTTACAACCCCGGCAAGAAGATCACAGTTGAAATTTTTGAGGAAGGGGAAATAGTCGACATCAGCGGTACGTCGAAGGGCCGTGGTTTTGCTGGCGTTTTCAAGCGCCATGGCATGCACGGGCAGTCGGCCACACGCGGCACGCACGAAGTGCGCAGGCATGCCGGTTCCATAGGCAACCATACCTGGCCGGCGCGCGTCATGAAAGGCCGTAAGATGCCGGGCCATATGGGCGCAGAGCGCGTTACCCTTTTGGGGCAACGTATTTTCAAGATAATAGGCGATGACAACCTCCTCCTGATAAAGGGCGGCGTACCGGGCCCGAACGGCGGCCTTGTAGAGGTTAAGAAAAGCCCCAGGAACAGGAAGAAAAAATAACCATGACCAAGCTAGATGTACTGGATCAGGCAAGAAAAGTCGTCGGGAGCGTTGAGCTTTCCGATGCGGTGTTCGGCGCCGATGTGAACATGCCGGTAATGCACCAGGTGGTAATGGCCCAGCTTGCGGGCCGCAGGCGCGGGACCCAATCCACCAAGACAAAAGCCGAAGTAAGAGGCGGCGGTAAAAAGCCGTGGGCGCAGAAGGGTACAGGGCGCGCGCGCTCAGGCTCCACCCGCTCTCCGGTATGGCGTGGCGGCGGAGTTTCGCACGGCCCCAAGCCGCGTGATTACACGCAGTCGGTAAACAAAAAAGTGCGCCGCATCGCGATAGTTTCCGCCCTTTCCAGCTTGGTGTCCGAGGGAAGGCTGAAAGTTGTAAGCTCCCTTGATATGTCCGGGATAAAGACGAAGTCGGCGCTAGAGCTGTTGAAAAGTATGCATACCGGGAAGTCGGCGTTGATCATACATAGCGGCGGGTGCGATAACTTCCTGCGTAGCGTACGCAACCTGCAAAACGTGAAAACGCTTCCTGTTGAGGGCGTGAACGTGTACGATCTTTTGAATTACGATACGGTCGTCTGCACCCAGGATGCGGTCGCCGGCATAGAGAAGAGGCTTGAGAAATGAGCACGAACCATTTTGACGTGATACGCGCCCCGCTCCTGACGGAGAAGGCGACCGACTTGAGGGACAAGTACAACAAGGTTTGTTTTGAAGTGGCCACTCGCGCCAATAAAAAACAGGTTTCCGATGCGGTTGAAAAGATTTTCAACGTCAAGGTGACTGATGTGAAGATAATCAACGCCAAAGAGAAGCCGAAGCGGCTTGGCAAGTCTTCCGGCATGAAGTCGGGCTACAAAAAAGCTATCGTCTCGCTGAAAGAGGGCGACAAGATAGAAATATTTGAGAGGGTAAGCTGATGCCAATAAGGACAGTAAAGCCGACATCTCCGGGCAGGCGGTTCTATACCGTTTCCACCTTTGACGAGATAACTAAGGATAAACCGGAAAAATCCCTTACCACAGGGAAGAAGCGCATTAGCGCCCGTAACAACAATGGCCATGTGACCGTTCGTTTCCGCGGCGGTGCGCACAAGCGGAAATACCGCGAAATAGACTTCAAACGCAACAAGGACGGTATTATGGCTACCGTGCAGGCGATCGAATACGATCCGAACCGCACGGCTCGCATTGCGTTGCTTGCCTACATGGACGGCGAGAAGCGCTACATCATAGCGCCCAAGGACTTGAAGCCGGGCATGAAGGTTTCTTCCGGCGATGATGCCGAAATAAACGTAGGGTGTGCGCTTCCGATAAGGAAAATCCCGGTAGGTACGTTCATACACAACATTGAGCTTCGTCCGGGCAAGGGTGGGCAGATAGCCCGTAGCGCAGGGACTAACGTGCAACTCGTCGCAAAAGAAGGCGACATGGCCCATGTGCGGCTCTCCTCCGGCGAAGTGCGGTATATTCCCGTTACCTGCCGCGCCACCATAGGCGCCGTGGGCAACGAAGAGCACAACACGATTTCCATAGGTAAAGCCGGCAGGAAACGGTGGATGGGCAAGATGCCCCACAACCGCGGCGTTACCATGAACCCTGTTGACCATCCGCACGGCGGTGGCGAAGGCCGCACTTCCGGCGGTCGCCACCCTGTTTCACCTTGGGGCCAGCCTGCCAAGGGGTTCAAGACCAGGCATAACAAGAAGACCGACAAGATGATCGTCAAGAGGAGAAAGTAAAGCATGTCACGTTCATTGAAAAAAGGTCCCTTTGTTGATGAGAAGCTTGAAGGCAAAGTGCTTGCCATGAATTCCAAGGGAGAGCGCAAGGTCATAAAGACTTGGGCCCGCAGATGCACGGTCACTCCGGATTTCGTTGGCCACACCATCCAGGTACACAATGGCAACAAGTTTATGCCGATATACTTGACTGAGAATATGGTAGGCCACAAGCTGGGCGAATTCGCGCCTACCCGCCAGTTCAAGGGTCACTCCGGTCAGAAGAAAACCGCAGTAGCGCGCTAAGCGGCACACAGCATTTCACGGGCGCTCCCGCGTTGCAAACGCAGGGGCGCTTTTTTTTTGCCCAAACTCCGGCTAAGCGCTCACCGAGAGCAGACGCTTCGGCGAGTGTAATTCAGTCGCACCAGTGGCGAGAATAAATTCGCCACTACCAGTCGTGTGCCCTCTTGCCGTATATTTGCCCGCCGTGTTAGCGACAAGATGCCCCTGATGGAGCAAGGCTATGATGCTTGCCATTGCCACGACAGCCGCAACAATTGCGATGGGCGCTCCCCGGCGGGTCGCCACACCCTCCCCATAATCCTCCTCTTGGCGTCCTCTGCGTCATGGCGGTTTGCACTTTTTCTCTGTGTCCCTGCGCTCGTGGTTTATCACTCTTTTTTCCGCAGGGTTCCCTAAGAGCCTTAAAGTTGGCAGGCGAAGAAATTGCTCGCATAAATCCGGATGGCTCTTCGGGAGGCTGGTTCCACAGCGCGTAACAATTTTCGGCGGAAGCCAAGAAGTGGCAATGCGCCGTCCCGTGCGCAACTTGGCACACGGGGTATCCAGTTGTTTCTCTTCTGGATTCCCGCTGGAGTTTACCCCGTGCTTGACACGGGGCGGGAATGACAAACATGGCATTACCGGGAAACAATTTCAAAACAACGCACTACCGTAGAAACAGACCATTTACATTTGAGGGTATTTTTGGGGTAAAATAGCTTCCTGCCTGAGAACGGGCATTCGGCGTTTTGCCGATGGAAGTGGCGCAACATTGGATTTGCAATACCTTCGGGGTAGGGCAGACTTGGAGGACATTAAAATGATTGGAATTTCAAAACTCTATTGCGGAGTGGAAAACGAAGGGGACGCTATCCGCTATGGAAAGCAGTCCGTACACATGTCGAAAATGTTGCATGCGCACACGGTGCCGAAAGCGGCTGGCGAGAGAAGGCCGGTTGTCTCGTGGAATATCACGCGCACATGCAACCTTAGTTGCATACATTGCTACAGCGATTCCGAATCGAAGGCATACGATGGCGAGCTTTCAAACGAGCAGGCGAAGGCTGTCATTGATGATGTGGCGCAGTTTAAAAGCCCGGCCCTTTTATTCTCCGGCGGCGAG
>JAHFEI010000017.1 GCA_023248615.1 Nitrospinales bacterium
CCATACTGGGCGACACGGTGTACGGCAAAGACAGGGCGAAACTTATTTCCCGCCCGGCGCTACATGCGGCAAAGCTAACGCTGGTGCATCCCACCACGGGCAAGACAATGGTTTTTGAAACTCCGCCTCCCCCCGATCTCTCCCTCCTTCTGGACAAACTAAGGAAGGGGTAGGGGGGCTTTTAGCTCCCCCAGTTCTTTCCCGCGTTTTTTAGCCAATCTTTTAGCATGCTGTATAAGAGGGATTCTTCGTAGCGCTTCACTTGGCTCTGAATGACTGCCGCAGGCCGCCATTGTGGGCGGCTTGCCGCTTCGCGGCAAAGTACAAGAGTGCCTGTCCCTACAAAGTAGCGGGACATTAGTATCAAGGCCGACGCAAGGGGTGGGCGTTACGCCGCGTTTAGCCCTTGCGTATTGAGAGGCTGAGTTTTTGGGTGGTGGTGCCGGGCCAATCTATCAGCAATGCGCTGGCGATAAAGACCGACGAGTAGGTACCGAACCCTATGCCGACCAGCAGTGTAAACGAGAAATCATGGAGTACCGGCCCGCCGAACACAAACAGCGCGATAACCGACAAAAGCGTGAGGCCGGAGGTGATTATAGTCCTGCTAAGCGTTTCGTTTACGCTGTCGTTCACCAGCGCAGGCAGTTCCAGGTTTCTTTTCAGCCGCAGGTTTTCGCGTACCCTGTCGAACACCACTATGGTGTCGTTAAGCGAGTAGCCGATTATCGTAAGCAACGCCGCCAGCACCGGTAGGGTAAACTCCTTACCGACCAGCGCAAGAGCGCCCAGTGTGATAATCGAGTCGTGCATGATGGACAGTATGGCTGTGATGGCAAAGCGGGATTCGAAGCGCACCGCCAGGTATATCAGTATGCCCACGAGCGAATAGACGACGGCCAGCACCGCCTTGTACGTCAGGTCCTTGCCCACCTTGGGGCCTACGATTTCGGTGCGCTCCACCGTGAAAGAATCGTTGCCGAACTTCGCCTTAACAGAGGATACCACGGCGGCGGTCGCCGTTTCTTCCTGCTGTCCTTTCGGGTGGATGTTGATAAGTACATCCTCCGGCTCGCCGAACTGCTGTATGTCGCCGCCGAAACCTGTGGCTTCCACCACGTTTCGCACGTCGTTTAATTGCGGCGCGGTTTTAAACTTAAGCTGTATAAGCGTTCCCCCGGCGAAATCTATGCCGTATTTAAGGCCGCCGTGCGACAGGAGAATAACGATGGTAAGCACAATCAGCGACCCTGAAAAGGCATAGCCGATTTTTTTGTAATTTAGCCAGTTTATTTTTGGTCTTGTGCTGAAGAAATGCATATTACACCTTTATATCCGTTACGTTTCGTTTGGAGAGTATGAGGTCGAACATCGTGCGCGAGACGAACACCGAGGTGTACAGCGACGCCAGGAGGCCGATAGTCAGCGTGACCGCAAAACCTTTCAGCGGCCCGGTGCCGAACTGGAACAGCACAATCGCCGTTATAAGCGTTGTTACGTGCGTATCGATGATTGTAATCAGCGCCCGTTTAAACCCTGCGTCCACTGCGGCGCGGATAGTCCTGCCGTTCGATAGCTCTTCCCTTATGCGCTCGTAGATGAGTACGTTTGCGTCTACCGCGATGCCGATGGTAAGCGCCATGCCAGCGATGCCGGGGAGCGTTAGCGTTGCTCCCACGTAGCCCATCATCCCGGCCAGTATTACGATATTGAGCGTAAGCGCGATGTTGGCTATGATGCCGCCCACGCGGTAGTAGAACAGCATGAAAACGACGATACTGACGGCGCCGTAAAGGCATGCCTTGATGCCGTCGCGGATGGAATCAGCCCCCAGCGATGGGCCGACGGTGCGCTCTTCCATAAGTTCCAGCGGAGCGGGCAGTGCGCCTGCGCGAAGTATTATAGCCAGGTCGTGCGCCTGGTCTGCGGTGAAGCCGCCGGATATCTGCGCCTTGCCGCCTTCGATTTTTTCCCGTATTACCGGCGCGGAGTAGACCTTGCCGTCCAGCACTATGGCAAGCCTGCGCTTGACGTATCTTGTGGTTATATCGCCAAAGCGGCGCGAGCCTTCGCTGTCGAACCCAATCGAAACATACGGCTCGTTGAACTGCTGGTCTATCCGCACGTCGGCATCCGATATCGATTCGCCGCCCAGTAGCACTTTCTTGTCCACCAGTAGCGGTATGCCCGCCTCTTTTTGTCCGGCTTTATCTTTACGGAATTCGTACATAAGTTCCAGCCCCTGCGGCACGTCTCCTTTTAAGGCGTTCGGCACCGATGCGTCTTCATCCACAATGCGGAACTCAAGCCTAGCAGTGGTTTTGATGAGCGCCTTGGCCCGCGTGGGGTCTTTCACCCCGGCAAGTTGCACCAGCACCCGGTTCTCCCCTTGGCGCTGTATTACAGGCTCGGAAACGCCGAACTGGTCAATGCGGTTGCGCAGGGTTTCCAGCGCCTGGTCTACCGAATGCTGGCGGATGGCGGTACCCCGTTCCTTTGTGATGCCGTAGCTGATTTTCAGTCCCGAAGTGAAATCTTTCAGTTCCTCAATTTCGCCGAAATCCTTGGCGGCTTTCCGCACGCCCTCGATATCGCTTTGCTGTGCCACGTCAACCTGTATTCTAGCGATGTCCGCTTTCACGCCCAGCGGCGTGATGCCCGCTTTTTCCAGCGCAACGCGGAAATCCTCGGATGTCCTTGCGATGGCCATCTCTATAACCTTGTCGGTTTGAACTTCATAGACAAGGTGCATGCCTCCCTGAAGGTCGAGGCCGAGCTTAATCTTTTTTTGCAATGGCAGGGCGGCGTACACCGATGCCGCAATTATCGCGATAACGAGGCCGAAGCGCCAGATAAGCGATTTATCCATATAATCCGCTTTCTAAGCCTCTGTCGGCGGAGTAGCTATTTCCGCGCCCTGTTTTTCTACGGTGTCTTTAAGGCCGGCAACGTAAAACCGGTTAACCCGCACTTTCACGTTTTCCGCCACCTGTATGGTAAGCACGTCGTCCTTCACTTTCGATATGGTGCCGTACAGCCCGCCAACGGTTATGATGCTGTCGCCTTCTTTAAGGGCGGTCATCATCTCGCGGTTTTCTTTTTGTTTTTTCTGCTGTGGCCGAAGCAGGAAGAAATAGAAAATGGCCACCAGCAACAGTAGCGGGAAAAAGCTCATGAACACGTCAATATTGCTCTGCTCCGCGCCAGGGGGGGCGGACATTGCGTACGCTACGTTGTTAAACATCTTCTCAAGTACCTCCATCAGTAAAACTAAGTGGCTAATTAAATCCTAATGCGGGGGAAAGTGCAAGTATGATATTAGCCTTTCTTGGAGGCGATGGATTTGCCGCGCTCTTCGACCACTTGGGCGCGTTGTGCCATGCGGCGGCTGTTGGGGGTGGTGGGGAACTTTTTTTAAATGGTTATGTGATATCTTGGTGGTGGTAGTTACGATGCCCGACGGGGGCTTTCCCCGAAAGGGCCAAGTCCCGTTCCCGGAGCAGGTTTTCGGGCTGGTATTTTGGGAGGGTGGTTGGATGAAAAGACTTTTCGCGGCGGCGTTGGCGGCTACGGCGCTGTTTGCCTGCAACAACGCAAAAGACGGCGCGATAACGGCTTCCGGCACGATAGAGGCGGTGGAAGTGACCGTAAACTCCAAGATAGGCGGCACTATAGTGAAGCTTGCCGTGGACGAAGGGGCGGACGTGAAGAAGGGGGATATGCTGGCGCGGGTGGATAGCGCTAACCTGGAAATCCAGCTAAGGCAGGCGCGTGCCAACACCGAGGCGGCGCAATCGCAGTACCAGCTTTTACAGCGCGGGTATCGGCAGGAGGATATGCAACAGGCGGAGGAGAATTACCGTTTCGCGCAGTCGGAGCAGGCGAGGGTGGAGGAGCTTTTCCGGTTGGGTAGCGCCACGCAACGGCAGTACGACGATGTGAAATCGAAATGCGTGATGGCGCAAAAGGCGTACGAAAAGATGAAAAACGGTTTTTTGCCGGAGGAGAAAGATGTTGCCCGCGCAAAGGTGCGGCAGGCGCAGGCACAGGCGGATGCGGTGGAAAAGACGATACGCGATGCCGTAATCACTTCGCCGGTGGACGGCAAGCTGACCCGGAAATCGGTGGAGGAGGGGGACGATGTGCTTCCGAACGCGCAACTTTTCCGCATTTCCCGGCTCAATACAGTTCACCTTATGGTTTATGTGACGGAATTGGAGTTGGCGAAAGTGAAGCTGGGGCAGGAGGCCTTGGTGTTTATAGACGCATACCCAAAAAGGGCGTTCAAGGGGAATATCCGGTACATATCGTCGACGGCGGAATTTACGCCGAAAAACGTGCAGACAAAAGATGACCGCGCCAAGCTGGTGTTTGGCGTGAAGATAGAGATACCCAACCCCGATTTTACGCTAAAGCCCGGCCTGCCTGCGGATGCCCGGCTGGAAACGGGAAGGTAACGCGGCGATGGCTGAAGTTTTAGCGGTGAACGCGCTGGCAAAAAGTTTCGGAGAAATTCGGGCAGTAGACGGCATAAACTTTTCGGTGAACGAGGGGGAGATGTTCGGCATCGTGGGGCCGGACGGGGCGGGAAAGACCACTATGTTCCGTATGCTGTGTGGCATAATGCGCCCCAGTGCGGGCGATGCCAGCATATTCGGCCACAGCATCCTGGATAGCCAAGAGGAAATAAAAAAACAGATAGGATATTTTTCCCAGAGGTTCACGCTGTACGGCGACCTGACGGTGGACGAGAACATGGAATTTTTTGCGGAGATACACGATGTGCGCGACTACCGCAACCGGCGCGAGGAGCTTTTGGAATTTACGCGCCTTACGCCGTTTCGGGGCAGGCTGGCGGACAGGCTGTCCGGCGGCATGAAACAAAAGCTGGCGCTGGCCTGCACGCTTATCCACCGCCCCCGCATAATTTTCCTGGATGAGCCGACCACCGGGGTTGACCCCGTTTCCCGCATGGATTTTTGGCGGATACTTTCGAGCCTGCTAAAGACCAGGATTACAATAGTTATGAGCACCCCGTACATGGATGAGGCGGAGCGGTGTGGGCGGATTGCGCTGATGGACAAAGGCTCCCTGATGGCTGTGGACACACCATCCAACATAAAAAAGATGCTGGACGGTGAAGTGCTGGAAATCGTCTGCACCGGCGTGCGGGCCGCCAGGCAGTCGTTGGTAGGGGTGGAAGGTGTGCTGGATGTGCAGGCATTTGGCGACCGTTTGAACGTGGTTGTAAAAAGCGGAGCGGCGGGGCATCCGGCGGTGGAGTCGGCCCTCCGGAGTTCCGGGGCGGAAATAACAGGTTGGCGCGTGATAAGCCCTTCGCTGGAAAACGTTTTCATTTCGCTTATCACACGTGCGGCATAAAACAAGTGGCAGGAGAAGGACGGGAATGAAGAAGACAATCGTGTTGCTTATGGCATTGTTTCCCGCGTTGGCGTTTGCGCAGGATGCCAGGACGCTATCGGTAGAAGATGTTGTGTCGCTCGCGCTGAAAAACAGCAAAGGCATGCATATCTCCGAGATGAGGGTGGAGTCCGCATCCGCCAAGTATGGCGAGGTTGGAGCCGCCAACAAGCCGACGGTAAAAGTCCAGGCCGGGTACACGCGGCTTAGCGACGTGCCGCCGTTTCAGGTGCAGCTTCCCGGAGCCGCCGCGCCTGCTACGCTCGCGCCGACGATACTGGACAGCTACGCGCTGAAAGTTACCGCACAGCAACCGCTTTATACCGGCGGCAGGCTGGAGAAGAGTGTGCAAGCCGCAGAGTATTCGGCGAGGGCGGCGGAGCATGATCTCTACCGCGATGTGTCCGATACGGCGCTTGCCGCCAAAGGCGCCTACTGGAGCCTGTACAAGGCGATAAAAATAAAGAATGTTATGGATGAAAATGTGGAGCAGGTGAAATCCCATCTCGCCGATGTGGGAAACATGGTGCAGGCCGGGGTAATGTTGCGCGATGAGCAGTTGAAAGTGCAGGTGCAGTTATCCAACGCGCTGTTCGCGCAGGTGGATGCGGTAAACAACGTGCGGCTCTCCATGATGTCGCTTAACAACATCATCGGCCTGCCGCTGGAGACGGAGGTATATCCCGGCTCTGCGCTTATGCCGCCGGACAAGGCGTTAAGGCCGCTGGAGCAGTACCGGCAAGAGGCGCTGGAAAACAGGGCGGAAGTGAAGGCCGCGAGCATGAGGCTGGAAGCTTCCGGCTCATCGGCGGATGCGGCCCGTGGTGGCTACTATCCACAGGTGTCGCTGTTCGGCGACTACTACTACCAAAGGCCTAACCAGCGCTTTTTTCCCAGCCGCGACCAGTTCGACGGGTCGTGGGATATCGGAATAGCCGTGTCATACGACATCCTGGATTGGGGAACTACCAAGTACCAGACGAAGCAGGCGGAGGCTGTGCGCTCCCAATCCGGCTTTGCGCTGGAGCAGTTGCGCGATGCCATAACGCTGGAAGTGAACCAGAGCTACCTTACCCTGTTGCAGGCAAAGGACAGGATATCAATAGCCAGTGGAGGCGTGGCCCAAGCCGAGGAAAGCTACCGAATAACAAAAAACCGGTTCGCAAACGGCCAAGCGACAAACACGGAAACGCTGGACGCGGAGGTTGCCCTCTTGCAGGCGAAGCTGAACTACACCATCGCGGTAGTGGATTACGAGATATCGGATGCGCGGTTGCGCAGGGCTGTGGGCGCGGCGGAGGATACGAAAAAATAAAAGCATGGCGGATTATGCGATAGAGGTCGATGGGCTGGCGAAAACCTTTGGGGATTTCACGGCAGTTGGCCATATCAGTTTCCGCGTACCCCGTGGCAGTATATTCGGTTTCCTGGGGCCGAACGGCGCGGGAAAATCCACCACCATCCGCATGTTGTGCGGCCTTTTGGAGCCTACCTCCGGTAGCGCGTCTGTCGGCGGTTTCGATATCGTCCGGCAAACCGGCCAACTCAAAAAAAACATCGGCTACATGTCGCAAAAGTTCTCGCTGTACGAGGATTTGACCGTAGAGGAAAACATACGTTTTTTCGGCGGCGTGTATGGCCTTTCCAGCCTCGCTTTGAAGGAGCGGATGAAGTGGGTGGTGGAAATGGCGGGACTGGAAGGCAGGGAGAAAAGCCTTACGGGGACGCTTGCCGGAGGGTGGAAGCAAAGGCTGGCACTTGGGTGCGCAATCATCCACGAGCCTGCCATAGTTTTTCTGGATGAGCCGACCTCTGGCGTAGACCCGGTGTCGCGCAGGAATTTCTGGGAGCTTATCAACGGCCTTTCCGAAAAGGGAACCACGGTGCTGGTTACTACCCATTATCTGGACGAGGCGGAATATTGCAACAACATCATCATGATGGATGCGGGAAAAATTGTAGCGGATGGAAGCCCAAAGGAACTGAAGAAACGGCATATCACCTACCAGATGCTGGAATTGCAGGCGGACGATGTGGTGGTCGCCATGGAATTGCTGAAACCGGCGACATGGGTGAGGGAACTTTCGCTTTTCGGCATGCACCTTCACGTGGGGGTGGACGATGCGGCAACCGGGGCGGAAATGATACGGCGCACGATGGCCGCAGGGGGGCGGACAGTGGGAAGGATAGAGCTTATAACGCCATCGCTTGAGGATGTTTTCATCCGCGTCGTCGCGGGAAAGGCGGAGTAGGTGCCAGTTCTCCGGCTGGATAAGGTCACGCGGCGCATAAAGCCGATAATCGTGAAGGAATTCCGGCAGGTGCGGCGCGACCGCATTTCCCTCGCCATCCTCCTGCTCCTCCCGGCGTTCCTGATGCTCTTGGTAGGGTACGCGCTTAATTTCGACGTGAAACATGTCCGGCTTGCGGTGTACGACCAGGATAAGACCGACATGAGCCGTGGGTTTATACGCGGCTTTTCCAACTCCGGTTATTTCGATATCGCGGGGTATGCGCAAAGGTATGGCGACGTGGACGTGATGCTGGCCTCCGGTGCGGCGCGAGTGGCTATCGTTATCCCGCCGGATTTTTCCGGCAACCTGATGGCGGATCGCGATGTGGCAGTCCAGGTGATTGTGGATGGCACAAACGCAAATACCGCCACGGCGGCGCTGGGGTACATAAATACCATTATCCAGATGTACTCGGCGGACATACGGACGAAGTTTATGGCGCGCAAGGGGATACAGATGTATGCGCCAATAGACCTGCGCCCAATGGTGTGGTACAACCCGGAACTTGCCAGCGCCAAGTTCCTCATTCCCGGTTTCATCGGCTTCATATTGATGCTTAGCTCGGTCGTTTCCACGGCGCTGAGCGTGGTGCGGGAAAAGGAGCAGGGTACGATGGAGCAACTTACCGTATCGCCGCTGGCTACTATGGAAATCCTCATCGGCAAGACGGTGCCGTACCTGGCTATCGCGCTCGTATCGTCCGTTTTCGTTTTGCTTATGGGTTTTTTCCTGTTCCATGTTTCGGTGCGCGGCGAATTGGTATGGTTGTACGCTGGCATATTGGTTTTCCTCCTTTCGGCGCTGGGGCAGGGGCTTCTCATCTCCTCGTTCGCGAAAACGCAGCAGGTGGCGTTTATGATGGCGGTGCTTTCGTCCGTGCTTCCCACGTTTCTCCTGTCCGGGCTGGTGTTCCCGATACGTAGCATGCCATGGCTTTTGCAACTGCTTTCCAACGTCACCCCGACCAAATTTTTCATAATAGTGATAAGGGATGTGATGCTGAAGGGGCTGGGGCCGGAGGCGTTCTGGCGGGAACTTCTGTACATGGCGCTTTTCGCGGTTGTGGCTATTGCTATAGCGTAGCGGAAAATTGCCGCGCAAAGGATGTCCGAATGGGGATAATCTACCACCTCATCGTCAAGGAGCTTAGGCAACTCATGCGCGACAAGCGGATGCGGTTCTTGGCTATCGCGGCTCCGGTGATACAGCTTGTGGCTTTGGGGTATGCGGCGACAACGGATGTGAAATCCATCCCGATGGTGGTGTGCGACCAGGATCGCAGTAGCATCAGCAGGGGTTTGGTGTCGCGCTTCACCAACTCCGGCTATTTTGTCGTGGAAGGGATGGAGGATTCTACGGATGGCATAGGCCGCCACATAGAGCGTGGATATGCGTGGATAGCGCTTGTCATACCGCCGAAGTTTTCCGCCGACGTTTTGGCCCGCCGCACCGCCCGCCTGCAATTGGTAGCGGATGGCTCCGATGCGAACTCATCCAACATCGCCATAGGCTACGCCTCGATGGTAGTGAACGACTACTCGCAGGGGATATTGCTGGATATGGTGGAGAAAACCCCGATGGCAGTGAAACCCGCCAGGGTACTGCCGCAGGTGCGCGTGTGGTACAACGAATCACTTACCAGCAGGAACTTCATGGTGCCGGGCGTGGTGGCGCTGGTGCTGATGATAGTTACGCTAACGCTTACCTCCATGGCGGTGGTGCGCGAAAAAGAGATAGGCACGATGGAACAGCTTCTGGTCACTCCCATAAAACCGTACCAGATAATAATCGGCAAGCTCATTCCCTATGCGCTGGTGGGGATGGTGGACGTTACGCTGGTATTGCTGTTTGCGGTGTACTGGTTTGATGTGCCGATGCGCGGGAACGTTTTCTTGGTTTACGGCATGAGCGGCCTTTTTATCCTCACCACACTGGGGATTGGGCTTTTCATTTCCACCATCGCGAAAACCCAGCAACAGGCGATGATGATTGCCCAGTTTGGTTTTTTCATCCCGGTCATGTATTTTTCCGGTTTCATTTTCCCGATAGAAAATATGCCCACGGCTATCCAGTACCTTACCTACCTCATCCCTCTGCGTTATTTTTTGGACGCAATCCGCAACATCTTTTTGAAGGGAACCGGGATGGAAACGCTGTGGTTCGACGCGCTGGCGCTGGCTGTGCTTGGCGTGGCGGTGCTTTCCGTCGCCATCCTTCGTTTCAGGAAAAAGCTGGAGTAGCCGCGGATTTTTTTTCTAAACCGGCGTTATTCGTAGCGCAGGGCTTCCGCCGGGTCGAGCCGCGATGCGTTCCAGGCGGGATAAATGGCGGATAGCATCGTAATGGCGAGCGCACAGGAGGATATGAGCGCGAAGTCCATCGGCTCCATGGTCACGGCGAGAGTGGTGACGTTGTAGATGTCCGAAGGCAGTTTTATGAACTGGTATTTTTTCAGCGCCATGCAAAATGCGTAGCCCAGCACGTTGCCCAGCGCGGTTCCCGTTACGCCTATCATCATCCCCTCCAGGAAGAAGATGCGCATCACCGTATTGCGCGTGGCTCCCATTGATTTTAGTATCGCTATGTCGCGTGTCTTGTCCATCACCACCATAATCATGGTGCTTACTATATTGAAAGCCGCCACGAATACGATGAGGATGAGGATGACGAAGATGGCGGTTTTTTCCAGCTTCAGCGCGTAAAAAAGGTTCTGGTTCATTTCCATCCAGTCCTTCGCGTAGTAGGGGCCACCCAGCGATTTTTCCAGTTGGCGGGCTATGGTGTCCGCCCGGTAGATGTCGTCCACCTTCACCTCTATGCCGTTTATCTTCTTGTCCATGCCGTAGAACTCCTGCGCCGCCGGGATGGAAACTACCACCATGCCGGAATCGTACTGGTACATGCCGGAGCGGAAAATGCCGGCCACATGGTAGCGGTTTATTTTCGGGGCCATCCCCATAGGGCTCATCCGCCCCCTGGGGGATATCAGGTCTAGCTGGTCGCCTGTTCCCACCCCCAGCGATGTCGCCAGGGCCTCGCCCAGTATTATCCCGTGGTGTGTGAACTCGCCATCCTGGTAATCGTGAGAAAGCACGCCGACTGTGAGGCCGTCTCGAATATACTGGTCCAGGTTTGTTACCGTGCCTTCCAGCGCCGTATCCACCCCGCGCAGTATCGCCCCGGCGGATTTGCGGGGTGACGAGAGAAGCGCCTCTCCGTAGATGTATGGCGCGGCGGCCACCACATGCTTGTTCTGCCGTATCTTCGCTACCGCGCCGTCCGTTTCCTCAAAGGCGGAGGAGAACGAGTTCATAACCACTATGTGGGAGTAGGTACCCAGTATCTTGTCGCGCAACTCGTTTTGCATGCCCGTCATTACGGATAGCACCACGATAAGCGCCATAACACCCACAGCCACTCCGCCCACGGAAATCCATGTGATGAGGGATATGAAGGTCTGTTTGCGCTTTGCCTTCAGGTAGCGCAGGCTCATGAACAGTTCAAATCTCATATCGGGTGATTATATGCCGCTTTGTGTTGCCGTAACAACCGCCGCGATACCGGTGGGGCAGGGGGGGTACGTTGCGCCGTTGCGGAATCGGGCCTTGGCAGGGCGGGGTTCAGGATGCCTTGATTGCCAACCCGCCTTTTACCACAATCGCGGCGGATGCCAAAAATGAAAGCGAACCAATGATGGCAACCGGCTCAAAAGCCTCGCTACCGTTAAACGCGCCCCGTAGCGCAAGGCCGATGGGCATGAAAAGCGCCATCACAGCAAGGATGGAGCAGTACTTTTTCCATTTGTCGTCAAGCTCCAGCCTGTCCACCAGAAGTCCGATTATCAGGTTGTAAAAGGCGAAAGGCATGCCGTGGCTGTGTCCCGCTTTCAAAAGCACCCTGCCCAAAGTAAGCACGTAAAAGCCGTTCTGGAAATTGGATTCCAGCGTCTTGCCCAATGCAAACCCGCCAAACGCGGCGATGAATATGGCAACTCCCCCAACGATAATGTTTAAACGCCCGAACTTCATAACCCGCCCTCCATATATTATTGGTTCACTCTTCCAGGCTAGTGTAATCTTCTGGTAACAGCTTTACACAAGTATATATATGTTTCGGTAGCGACGGACTTTAGTCGGTCTTGCGCCCGATGCTGGCGCAACAAAATTCGGGTAGCGTGATAGGGCGGAACCCGAATTGCACTACGGATTCTTTGGGGTGCCAAACAGGCGGAGAACTGGGATAATACCCACATGAAGAAACCAAAACCGGCGCCAAGCGACCTAGATTAAAGGCGGTTACGCCGCTTTTCCTCTTTTCGGTTTCAGGGAAAAATCGAGACGGAAACCCAAAGCATTGGCGACCTTTGAAAGCGTATCGAAAGTTGCGGTTTTGTAGCCGCCATGCTCCAGGCGGGACAAGGCGGACTGTTTGGTCCCAACCCTTTTCGCCAATTCCGCCTGGGTAACTCCGGCCTTTTCCCTAGCCCCTATCAAAGCGCCAAGGATGTCGAACTCTTCATCCAGCGTCTTCCAAGCCTTCTTAAACTCCGGGCGTTTCATATTTTCCCGAACGTGGCTTTCGATAGGCCTTCCTATCCGCGAATTTCCTTTTTTCATAGCCATCTCCTTTCTTAGCTGTTCTCTATTGCGTCTTCCATTCTGGCAATTGCCACGTCAATTTCCCTGCTGGGCGTTTTCTCCGTCTTTTTAACAAATGCGTGAAGTAGGAGAAACGTCCTTTGCCTGAACGGGAAATAAAAAATCCTCACTTCCCGCTTATTGCACGAAATCCGCAACTCCCGCATTTTCCCGGCAACCTGCCTTGTGTATGGCTCCTTTAAAAGCACTCCTTGATGTGCCAAAAGTCCAATAGTCCTAAAAACCTTTGCCTTGTCCGGATCGGGAAGGGTGTCTATAAAATCCGCCACCGGCTCGTGTCCGCCGGGGTTTCGATAATATTTCACTTCCCAACCCATGATGGCAATATAACATCTATGTGATATATTGCAAGCTTGTTTCTTCCGGAGATTCTTTGGGGTGCCAAATAGGCGGAGAACTGGGATAATACCCACATGAAGAAACCAAAACCGGCACCCAGCGACCTGACACCAGAGCAGATTTACCAACATCTCGACAGGTACGTTATCGGCCAGCAGAAGGCCAAGCGCACGTTAGCCGTTGCCGCATACGGCCACATAAAGCGGATAAGCTCACCCGCGCTACTGAAAAGCGGCATCGTGAAAAAATCCAACGTACTGCTTATCGGCCCCACGGGGTGCGGAAAGACCTACCTGGCGCGGCACCTGGCGGAGATACTGGAGCTTCCATTCGCGATAGCGGACGCTACCGAGTACACCGAAGCCGGGTATTACGGCAAGGATGTAGAGGTGATGGCGGGCGAGCTTTTGCAACGCGCCGGGGGCAATGTGGAACTGGCGCAGATGGGGATAATCTTCATCGATGAGATAGACAAGGTGGCGCGTAAAGGGGAGAGCGGGCGCACCGGCGCGGGCGGGCGCGATATCGGCGGCGAGGGGGTGCAACAATCGCTATTGCGGATGCTGGAGGGGCAGAAACTGTACGTCCCCCAGGACGTTACCCAGCATTGGAACAAGCACGATTTCGTGCTGATGGATACCACCAACATCCTTTTCATATGCGCTGGCACGTTTTCCGACCTGCGGACGGAGAAGATACCGGGCGCATCCGGCTTTACCAGCAAGGGTGCGGCGCAAAAAAGCAAACATAAAAAAATCGCCACGGAAGACCTGGCGCGGCACGGCATGATACCGGAGCTTTTAGGCCGTCTTCCGGTGGTGGTGCAGATGGAAGAGCTTTCCAGCGATGAGATGTTGCTGGTATTAAAAGAGCCGCCGGATTCCCTGGTGCGCCAGTATGGGGAGATGATGTCGGCGGATGGCATAGGGCTGGCCTTTGCTGACGATGCGTTGCGCGAGATAGTAACCGCCGCCGAAAAGCGGAAGGTGGGGGCGCGCGGCCTGCGGGGATTGATGGAGGAGGTAATGCACGACCACCTGTTCAACGCGCCGGACCTGCGCGGCACGACGCTGGAAATAACGGCGGCGTACGTGAAAGAGCGGCTGGCCCACGGTGAGTAATACGGCATCCCCAACCCGGCTACCAGAGTATTACCACAACGGTATTTCCTCACAGGGCATAACCACAGGGGCACAAAGACACAGGGCGACAAAACAAGCATCCTTCCCGGCACTTCCGCGCCTCTGTGTCCTTCAGCCCATTTCCGCATTCGGGTCGGATAATGAATATTGATGCGCTACCCGGACAACCTGACGGCGAAAATTCGATAACCATCCGCCCCGCCATCGCGCTGGATGTGCGCCAGATGTGGGAGATAGACCAAGCCTGCTTCGACCCGGATATCGCCTATTCCATGGACATATTCTACCTGCACCTTTTGGTGAACAGGGACCCGGCGTTTGTGGCCTGCGAGAGTAGCGGGAAGATAGTCGGCTTTTTGCTGACATCGCAGGACAAGCGGCGTGGCGGACAGGTGGTGACAATAGATATCCTGCCGCCGTGGCGCAGGCAGGGGCTGGGGAGCAAGCTCATCAAGCTGGGGGAAGAGGCGATGCGGGGGCGCGGGGCGAAGAAGATGGCGCTTCAAACCGATGTGGGTAACGCATCTGCGATATCTTTTTACGGAAAGCACGGCTACAAAAACGTAAAGACGCTGAAGAATTACTATAGCCACGGCAAGCACGCCTACCAGTTCGAAAAACCGCTTTAAATGGAAGGCGGGGTATGTATTCGCGGAGTTTATACTGTGCCGGACGAACCTGCCGCCATGACAACCCGACCCGCCCCCAAAAGCGATAATAGTTTATTTTCATTTTCCAATCTGGTAAAGTCGCTGGGTTAAAGCCGCTCGAGGAGGCGGCTGGGGGATACTCAAATGGCAGGCTCAAAACTACTTGAAGGGGGATTAAAATGGGTCTCAATTTAACCCAAAAAATCTTGAAAGCACACCTCGTAGAAGGCGAGATGGTGGCAGGCAAATCTATTGCCATCCGCATAGACCAAACGCTGACCCAGGACGCAACAGGAACTATGGCCTACCTCCAGTTTGAGGCTATGGGCGTTCCGAGGGTAAAGACAAAACTTTCAGTAAGTTATGTCGACCACAACATGTTGCAGGACGACTTTAAAAATGCCGACGACCACCTCTATTTACAGAGCGTGGCCGCCAAATACGGCCTTTATTTTTCACGCCCCGGAAACGGCATCTGCCACCAGGTACATCTCGAAAGGTTTGGCGCACCCGGCCAGACCCTTTTGGGTTCCGATAGCCATACCCCGACACAGGGCGGTCTCGGCATGTTGGCCATTGGCGCGGGCGGCCTTGACGTTGCCCTTGCGATGGCTGGCGTT
>JAHFEI010000215.1 GCA_023248615.1 Nitrospinales bacterium
CGAACAACATGCCAGTAGCGCGGCAGGAACTGATGCGCAAGGTTTACCGAAAAAACTTTACGGTGGGCGGCAAACTGTTCGGCCCGGCGGCCCACGCGCAGGACTTGGACGAGGAAGTGCTGAAGGAATGGATAACCTACTTTCACCAGTGTTCGCAGTGCAGGCGGTGCTCCGTGTTCTGCCCGTTCGGCATAGACACAGCCGAAATATCCATGGCGGCAAGGGAGATAATGGACTCCATCGGCGTAGGGCACAAGTACACTATAGAGATAGTCGGCAAGGTGCACGAAACCGGCAATAACCTTGGCATCCCGAAACCGGCGCTAATCGGCACACTCGAATTCCTGGAAGAGGACGTGAAGGAAACCACCGGCGTTGACGTGCGCTTCCCGCTGGACGAACAGGGAGCGGAAGTGCTGATGATTGTCCCGTCGGCGGATTTTTTCAGTGCACCGCATGTGGATTCGCTGGTCGGGTACGCCAAGGTGTTCCACGCCGCCGGTATCAGCTATACGTTCAGTTCGTATGCGTCGGAGTTTGCCAACTTCGGCATGTTCATAGGTAGCTACGACCATATGCAAAAAATAGCCACTCGCATCGTGGATATCGCCCGCGAACTAAAAGTCAAACGTGTAGTGGTGGGAGAGTGCGGCCATGCGTGGCGCGTGGCCTACAGCTTTTGGAACACGCTTGCCGGGCCGCTCGACTTCCTGGATAAAAACCATCCGTCGCCGATGCACATATGCGAATTCACCAACAACCTCATAAAAAAAGGGGCGCTGAGGCTGGATAAGGACGCGAACGACGAGTTCACCGTTACCTACCACGACTCTTGCAACGTGGCTCGGGCAAGCCGGATGGGCGAATCCCCCGGCGGTCAGTTTGAGATTCCGCGCGAGATACTGAAAGCCGTGTGCAACAAATACGTGGAAATGCCGGATTCCGTGAACAGGGAGCAAACATTCTGTTGCGGCGGGGGCGGCGGGCTTTTGACCGATGAACTGCTGGAACTGCGCGTAAAAGGCTCGGCTCCCAAGGCGGCGGCGCTGAAAGAAATGATGGACGATAAAGGGGTGAACATGATGGCGATGATCTGCGCCATATGCAAAGCGCAATTCACAAAGGTGCTCCCCTACTACGATATACCTATGGAAGCGGTGGGCGGCGTACACCAGTTCGTAAGCAACGCCATACAGCTTGGTGACAAATGACGGCCTGCCAAACAAGCGCGTACAAGGGAATGGCAAATGGGCGGTAAAGGCGCTATTGCTATAGTGGTTGCACTCATCGGCCTTATAGCCGCTCCGCTTTTATACACGGCGGCTGGCAACGGCCTTTTCAACAAGCCGCCCAAGCCGGAGCTGACGCTTCCCGCCGGTGGTGGCAAATGCATAGAGCCTACGGAGTTCATGCGGAAAAACCATATGACGCTTTTGGTGCATGTGCGGGATGACATAGTGCGCAACGGGGCGCACAAGCCTAAATACCACATTGAGCATTGCAAAACCTGCCATACCAAGCGGGCGGAGTTTTGTGACAAGTGCCATAACTACGTCGGCGTAAAGCCGGAGTGCTTTGATTGCCACTACCTGCCATGAGGCATGGGGAGGGATATGAGTGAGTTGGACAGAAGAATCTTTCTAAAACTCGGAGCTGCCGCAGTAATCGGCACCACGCTGGCACCAGGGATAACGCTGTTCCAGGCGTTTGCGCAGGATGAAACCGAAGGGCGCACATCATCCAAAGACAGGTGGGGCATGGTTATCGACACCAACAAATGCACCGCCGATTGCACGGAATGCACCGCCGCGTGCCGGACAGAAAACAATGTGCCGCTATTCGGCGACCCACGGTACGACGGGCACTGGATACGCAAAGTCACGGTGACGCCGAAAACTGATGGGGCGCACAGCCGCTCGTTGCCGCTACTGTGCAACCACTGCGAACATCCGCCGTGCCAGCATGTCTGCCCCGTCGCCGCCACCTTCACACGCGAAGACGGCATAGTGATGATAGACAAGCACCGGTGCATCGGTTGCCGCTACTGCATGATTGCTTGCCCCTACAAGGCGCGGACATTCGTGTTCAAGAACACGGAAAAGTGGTCTAACCCGGACGTGCCGAAGCGCGGCAAGGGTGTGGTGGAGAAATGCACCTTCTGCGCCCACAGGATAGACAAGGGCCAAATCCCCTCTTGCGTGGAAGCATGCAATAAGTCTGGCGAAAAGGCGATGGTTTTCGGGAACCTTAACGACCCGAACAGCGAAATCGTGCAATACATAAGGGAACACGCCCCCAAGGGGTTGCGGGAAGACCTCGGCCTTGAACCCAAAGTTTTTTACAAGGGGATTTGATAGTTATGGCGAAGGGAAAAATAACGTACTCTACCATTAGAGGGGACTCGCCAGGTTATTACGCGCTTGTGTGCGTGCTGGGAGCGCTGTCGCTGGCAGGGTTCGGCTCGGCGTTTATGATGTTTTCGCAAGGCCACTACATTACCGGCATGACGAACGCTGTCCCGTGGGGCCTCCCCATAGTCATAGCCATTTACCTCATCGGCCTTAGTGCCGGTTCGCTTGTGCTGTCCGCCCTCTCCTCCGTCTTCGGTAAAACGGAGTTCAAGGCATTCTCCCGCATGGCGTCGCTACTGGCGGCGCTCTTGATGATAAGCGCCCTGATCTCAATTGTCTTGGACTGGGGCAAACCAGAGCGCATACTCGTTCCCTTCTTCAGCATTAACCCGCGCTCCATGTTCTCGCTGAACGGGATGCTCTACTCGGCCTACATAACAATATGCTTCGTTTACCTTTGGGCCATGTTCAACGAGAAGGAAAAGCTGGTAAAGATAATCGGCTTTACCGCAGTGTTTTGGGCAGTGCTGGTACATAGCGGCACCGGGGCTATTTTTGGGTTTGTCGGCGCGCGCGAGTTGTTCCACTCCCCTCTTTTGCCGCCCAGCTTCATAGCCGCCGCCCTTTCCTCTGGCACCGCCCTGATGATAATGGTGCTCTACTTCACCTTCCGCTTTACAGGCCGCAAGCTGGACGAAGAGCTTTTAAGGAGGCTTGGTTTCTATCTGGCGATGTTCATCATAGTCGTGGCCTACTTTGTCTTTATAGAGAACATCACCCGCTCCTACTGGCCCAGCAACTACGCGATGCAGAAGTTCCTGCTCCTCTCCGGAAACAAGTATTCCCTCATTTTCTGGCTGGGCATGGTGGGGTGCGGGCTGGTGTTCCCCTTCGTGATACTCATTAACCCCGCCACAGGCAAATCGGTGCGATGGATACTGGTCGCCAGCGCCTTGGTAGTAACGGGCGTACTAGCGGAACGCTACACCATAGTCATTCCGGGGCAGGTACTGCCGCTGGAGATTTTCCCGGGGATGAACGTCACCAGCGATTTCCAGGACGGGCAGATAAACGACTACTCCATCAGCCTTGCCGAAACGCTCTACGGCCTGGGCCTGACATCGCTTGTTTTTTTCCTTTACGTGCTGGCGCTGAAGTTTTTCGAGCTGATGCCGGAAGAGGCGGTTATCGCCAGTGATATTCCGGATACTTCGGGTACCGGAAAGAATTGAGGGAGATTATGAGGAGATTTTTGGGAGTTTTTGTCTGTTGCCTTGCGTTTGCCGCCAATGCTTTCGCAGGAGAAGGCCTCTCGCCGTTCCTGAAAATCGGGGAGGTGTCCGGTTCTGTAAAAGAACTGGCTCCGAAAGTGAAAGATGCCCTAAAAAGCGCCAACTTCGATGTAATTGGCGAATACAGCCCAGAGGGAAAGGCAACCATGGTGGTCATCGCCTACACCCGCAAGGACTTGCAGGATATAGCCATAAAGGTAAAAGATAGAGGGCTTTTGACCGCCATACTTAAAGTAGCTTTGAAAGAAAATTCCGACAAAACAACCGTCTCGATGGTTAATCCGGAGTACCTGTTTCGCGGTTATCTGATGAAGAGCTTTGCCGACAACCAAGATGCGCTGATGAAAATCGCGGGCGATGCGCGGCAGGCGCTCCAACCTATTGGCAACGAATTCACCCCGTTTGGTGGTATACTGGCTCCCAAGGAACTTCAGCATTACCACTACATGGTGGGCATGGAGTACTTCGATGATCCGTTGCTCTTGAAGAAGTTTGCATCATTCGAAGAGGGGGTACAGGTTATCACCAAAAACCTTTCGGAAAAACGCGGCAATACGTTGGCTGTTTACACACTGG
>JAHFEI010000216.1 GCA_023248615.1 Nitrospinales bacterium
TGGAGTGGGCGCTGAAAAGCGGGAACCTGAACGGCAACCCGACCACCTCCGCCGCCATGAACCTTGGCAACCTTTCTTCGGGCGCGTCTGTCGGCGCCAACCTGGGCAATGCGGCGTTCAACCCTGTCGGCGCCGCTTCCGGCCTTACCGTATTCACCCGCCCCAATGCCGATATCATGGGCCTGTTACACATGCTGGCCACGGAATCCAAGCTGGATGTGAGGGCAAGCCCAATACTTATGACAGCTGAAAACAAGGCGGCATCCATCGAGATAACCAATGAGGTGCCGATATCCACCATCACCACCACCAGCACCGGTGCGACGGCGCAAAACATACAGTACCGTAGCGTGGGCATACGCCTCTCTGTAACTCCGAAAATTAATGAGGAAAAATTTGTATCCATGCTGGTAGACCAGGAAATAAGCCAGATAGACGATTCGCGGGCGGCGCAGTTTACCAACGCAGTGCCGCTCCTGAGAAGACAGGCGAAAACCAGCGTGGTGGTGAAAAACGAACAGACCCTTGTGCTGGGCGGAATGATGGGCGAACAAAAGGGGGGCGGCAAATCCGGCATCCCGTTCCTTTCCAGCATCCCGTATATAGGGTGGCTCTTCGGTAGCAACACCAAATCCGGCAACAAAACCGAGTTGCTGATACTGCTTACCCCCCACGTGGTCAGCTCACAGGAGGAGGCGGATGTGATAACCGAGGAGTACAAGAGGAAAATACAGGGACTGCAACAAAACGCCAAGTCGGCAAAACCCAAGGAAGTTTTCAAGCCCTCCGCCAAGACCGGCGACTAACCGTCGCGCAGGATATTAACTGCCCCATTTAGAGCATTTTAATATATCGTGCATACGACCCCTTTCTTGTCATGCCGCACCCCCGTTTCCACGGGGGCAGTCCCGATGCGGCAAGCCGCCATGGTCGGCGGCAGTCCCGTGCACAACTTGGCGCACGGGGCATCCATGCTTCTCTGGATTCCCGCTTTCGCGGGAATGGCAGTCTTGGCGTAGCTATGAAAAATTAAAATGCTCTAGTGGCTCATGTCCCCCTCGTGGTTATCATTCATTCCCATGACGATGCTATTACGGGATTGCCGATAAGGGCGGTTGCTACAGCATCCTATTGCGGCGCTCAGTCGTGCCGCCAGCTGGCTTTCCGTTTCATCTCGCCCCAGCCGCCACGGTGTCCACGCACCCATTGGTATAGACCCACAACCCGCCACCAGGAATTGGCCTGCCGGTACCCGAAGTTTTCGGCGACGGTGAAAAAGAAAAGGGTGACGATATTGCCCGGCTTCTTGTATATGTGGAACGACATCTCCTCGATGAGAAGCGAATTCAGGGAAAGCAAAATGCCCATCCCCACCGCCACAAAAAGGAACGCGAAAAATGCCGTGGGTGACATCACGCCCAGCAGGAAACCTGCGAACGTGAATATGTAACCGGCCATCTCGAAAAAGGAGCCAAGAAGCTCGAAAGTTATTATGAACGGAAACGCAATCCACGCTACCGGCCCGCCGTTCCTGGCAAAAAGGATTTCACGGTTCAGCCACAGGCTTTCAGCCAGCCCACGTTGCCATCGGATGCGCTGGGTCCGCAGGGTTTTCAGGTCTTCCGGCACCTCCGTCCAGCAGACGGGATCCGGCACAAACGAAATGCGGTATTTTTTGCCTTGGCTACGCATGGTGCGGTGCAGGCGCACCACAAGCTCCATGTCCTCGCCCACCGTATCGGTGCGGTACCCGCCAGCCGCGATAACCACCTCCTTTTTGAAAAGGCCAAAGGCTCCCGAAATAATCAAAAGCGCGTTCATCTGCGACCACCCCAGCCGCCCGATGAGATATGCGCGAAGGTATTCGACTATCTGGAACAGCGCCAGCGGGCTTGAAGGTAGCCCGGACGATGTAAGATAACCGCCCTCCACCTTGCAACCGTTGGCCGCGCGTACTGTGCCCCCGCAGGCGATAGTGGTGGGGTCTTCTAAAAACGGCTGGACGATTTTACGCAGGCTGTCGGTTTGCAGTATCGAGTCGGCGTCCACGCAACAGTACAAAGGGTAGCGCGAGACGTTAATCCCCGCATTAAGCGCATCGGCCTTGCCGCCGTTTTCCTTGTCCAGCACATACAGGTTGGGATACTCCATCGACATATAGACGCCGCTTACCGGTTTCGATTCCAGCCGCTTCCTGGTCACTGCCGGCAACGGCAGGAGCGCAAAATCGCGTTTCAGCGTTTCCAGCGTCTCGTCTTTTGAACCGTCGTTTATGACTATTATTTCGAATTCCCTGTAATTAATCTGGAGCAACGAACGGATGCTGGACGATATGGTGGCGGCCTCGTTGTGCGCTGGCACCAGTATGCTCACCGGCGGCTCGAAATGCGGAAACGATTTGGACAGGCCGGCAAATTCTTCGCGTTGCATGTAACGGTAGATGCTGATGATGGCGATAATGTTGAGGGTTATGTAGCCAAGGTTGACCACGATGAAATAAAGCAGGAAAAACCATTGCGTAATCGGGACTATGGAATAGGGGTTCATGCGCCTTTTTCCGCTATTACCTGTTCCATGATGTTCCTGGCAAACCGGTCTGTCTGGCTCGCCATAATATCTTTCAGGCCGTTGATGTCCAGAAACGGGAGTTCCGCCAGCGCCTGTGCGGCGCGAAACCTGACCCACCATTCCTTGTCGGAGAGCCTTGCCGTAAGCGTCCCCACATCTTCCCTGCCGCCTATCTTGCCAAGCAGGATTGCCGCCTGTGCGCGCACATGCCATGCGGGATGCTCCAGATAGTACCGTGCCACGGGGGCGTTCGCGGGGCTTGAGAGCATCTTGAGGCAGGAGGATACCATCTCGTCCTTTTTCGTTTTACCGAGCCACCACCGCACCGCCTCTTCCACGGCCTGCACATCCGCCAGCGCAAGGAAGGGAATAAGGCGCAAGGCATCATTCTCGGTAGCCTGCATGACGGCATTGGGAAGATTTTTGCTAACCGCCGCCGTCCCCGCCTCGTGCAAGATGGGATAGACGTTTGCCGCCGCCCAGTCGTTGCGTGAAACTATAAGGGGAATGAGCCGCCGCACCGCCTCCTGCGGGTTGATATGCACCATCGCCATTGCGGAGGCCAACGAAAGTAGTGTGCTCTCGTCCTCGGCATACCGGGCAAGCCTTTCAAAAGATTCCTCCTCCTCCAAGTAACCGAAGGCGGTTATGGCAAGTATTTTTTGGCTGAAAGTCCCGACCACCAATATCCTTATTGCGGCTTCGTACATCCCCACGGCACGCGCCAGCCGGTTGAGATTTTCCCGTTCCTCGCCATGGACAATCCCGTGGAAATTGTTGAACAGGTTCATTAGATAGGGCATCTCGCTATCACTCACTCTATCCACAGGGCCTAACGGCTGGATAAGGCTGAGGGCAAAAACCGGTCTCCACTTCGCAATAAACATTTCGCGCCGCCTATCCCGCAACGCGAATACAATACGCATAATCAATATGAACGCGAGCATGACAAACGCGAGTACGGCAATGGCGGCGCCAACCGCCAATGCAAAGCGGACTATGGTGTCAGAACCTGTAACGTAGCCCAAGCCCTGCCCATGCTCTTGTGTAATGCGTCCCCTGCGCCTGGGAACCCAATTCGTACGATACGGCCCAGCTTGCGGAAAGCCACTGGCGCCCGGAGACGACGTACCCCTCAATCTCCGAGACAAGCATGCCAAGCGGCCCGGCTCCTTCTATTTCCTTGCCTGTGGTGTACCCGGCGCGGATAAAATCATTATCGGAATAAAAATAGCTCATCTGGAAAAAATGGCTGGAAACAGAACCAATGGTATCCGCGCTAATTGCGTAGTACGAGTAGGCCGCCTGCAAATTTCCAAAGTAGCGGTCTACCCTAAGGCTCCCTATCGACAACCTGGAATCGCGGTACTCGGTACGGCGCGCACCGGCGGCTACGCCATATCCGCCATCGAACCGCAATTCCAATTCCATGTAGCCGGACCAGATGGGCAACACGTTATGCGACTGGCTGTTCTCCCCCTCGGTGGTTAGGTTTACGCCCTCTGCTATGGGGATATTTATTCCGGCCAGGATGGTATCATCCTTCAACGAGAAACGCTCCACCTGGCGCACGGTGCCGTAGATGGTGCGCCCGCCCGGCACCTTATTCTCCACCATGGCGTATACGGTGTGCCAATCGCTATAGTTGTT
>JAHFEI010000018.1:0-794 GCA_023248615.1 Nitrospinales bacterium
GGTAAGCATTATGTCCATCGCGGCAAGGCCACCCATTAAACGGCAGTTTCGGACAGTCCCGCCAAAACCGGGATGGATGCCGAGCTTTACCTCCGGTTGCCCCAAGGCCGTGCTCTCGTCGTCCTGCGCCACGCGGTAGCGGCATGCAAGCGCAAGCTCCAGGCCTCCGCCCAAACAAAACCCGTGTATCGCCGCCACTGTGGGAAACGGCATTTTTTCAATCCTGCTGAAGACCGCCTGCCCGCGCATTATCAAAGCCAGCGCGGAGGCTTCGTCTTTTACCAGCGCAAACTCGTTTACATCCGCCCCCGCTATAAACCCGCTCTTTTTTGCGGAAAGTATCACCAGCGCTTCCGGCTTGGTGTTCTCGATGTAATCAAGGCAGAGGTCTAGTTCCTCCAGCACCACGGACGACAGCACGTTTGCGGATGCGTTCTCCTTGTCGAAATAGAGCCACGCGATATTTTTTCCGTCCGTCTCCACGAACATATTTTTGTATTTGCGCACCGATGCCATATTACGAGACCCTTTCCAGCAAAATTGCTCCGCCCTGCCCGCCGCCGATGCAAAGCGAGGCTATGCCCCTTTTGGCGTTGTTGCGCTTCAGCACGTTTAGCAGGTGCAGGGATATGCGCGCACCGCTTGCGCCCACCGGGTGTCCCAGGCTTACCGCGCCGCCATCTACATTCAAGCGTGAGCGGTCTATGGGGCCGAAGCCAGCGTCGAGCCCCATTTCCTTTTTCAAATAGGCCGGGTCTTCCCATGCCTTCAGGCAGGCCAGCACCTGCGTGGCA
>JAHFEI010000018.1:804-14901 GCA_023248615.1 Nitrospinales bacterium
GCAAACGCCTCGTTAATTTCCCAATAATCTATATCGGAAGATTTGAAGCCGTACTTTTCCATAAGCTCCGCCATGGCATGCACCGGGCCAAGCCCCATCTCGGAGGGTTCCACACCCGCCCATTGCACATCCACTATACGGCCCAAAACAGGAAGTTTGTACCTATCCACCGCTACGGCGCTGGCCAAAAGCAACATTGCCGACCCATCTGTAAGCTGTGCGCTATTCCCCGCCGTCACTTTCCCCACCTTCGGGTCGAACACCGGCTTTAGTTTCGCCAGCCGCTCCATGCTCGTTTCGCGCCGCAAGCCGTCGTCGGCTCCGTATACTGTCCCGTCGTTCCCGAAAATAGGCGTCATCTCCTCCAGCCGCCCGTTGTCCGTAGCGTTTGCAAGGCGCGTGTGGCTCTCCATTGAGAACGCGTCCATCTCCTCCCGGCTAATGTTGAACCGGTGCGCCAGTATCTCCGCCGTATGCCCCATAGAAAGGCCAGCCTGGTGGTCTGTAAGCCCCTGAAGCACCCCGATGACCGGCGCTAAAAATGGCAACCGGAATTTTGAAAGTATGGACAACCGCTGACCGAAAGTTTTTGCGCCCATCCATTCGCCGAACCACACCTGCATCTTCTTGTCGTACATCAGCGGGTAGTGGCTCATCGCCTCGGTGCCGCCAGCCAGGAGCAGGTCGGCCCTGCCTATGCCTATATCCTTTGCCGCGCTATCCAGCGCCTGCATGCCGGAAGCGCAGTTGCGCGACACGGTGTAGGCGGGCACTTTCTTGCCGCAACCAAGCCGTATGGACACCACGCGCCCTATGTTCGCCTCGCTGGCGGAAGGCATAACGGAGCCTACAATCACGCCATCCAGTTCCGTCGGCTGTATCGGATGGCGCATCAGCGCCGCCCTGCCAGCCGCCACCGCCAAGTCGGACGCGGTAAACGGCCCAGCGCTTTTTTGCGCCTTCAGGAAAGGAGTGCGCGCTCCATCGACAATGTATACGGGACGCGGATATCCGTTTTCAGACGGCATTTCGTTTACTCCAATAATCATGCGGAAAATCGTCTACCGTCACCACATCCAGCCGCGCCTTTTCCGATTCGACCGCAATCCTGCGTTCGTCTTCGGTTATAAGCCCGGCCTTCACCGCCTCTTCCAGCATTTTTCCCTGGTCGCCCGCTTTTATCTTTTTCGCACGCATCGCCTCGGCGATTTTTTTCTCCACCGCCTCCGCCCGGATGACTTTTACCAGCGCGTCTTCTATCCTGCCGAGCGGCTGGTTCTTGTCGCGGGAAACGTGGATGCCTGCGGTAAGCCTGTCGCGAGCGTAGCCCGGCTCCATCAACAGGCGCGCTATCTTGCCGCCCAGCCTGTCGGACGGCGGGATGTACGGCTTGCCGAACGGGAAAATAAACAGGCGCAACGCAAACGCTATTGGGCGGCTGGGGAGGTTATGCAGGAAGCCGTCCAGAGATTCCTGTATGCGGTACAGCGCGTCGTCGCAAGCCCACCGCATCAGGTCGGCGTCCCCCTCCTGCTTTCCGTCGTCCTCAAATTTTTTCAGCACTGCGCTGGCAATGTAGAGGTTGCTGATGGCATCCGCAAGCCTGCCGGTAAGTTTCTCCATCCGTTTAAGCTTTCCGCCCAGGGCCATCATTGCGACATCCGACGCAAGCGCAAAGGCGGAACTCATCCGGCCAAGTTGCCGGTAGTATGGCGCGGCGGGAGTAGACTGGCGGGCAGGCAAAAACGCCGCGCATGTAAGGCCGGAGACCAGCGTGCGCACCGCCGTTGTCATGGTAAACCCGATATGTCGGAACAACGAATGGTCAAACGCCATGCTGGCCTTATCGTTATCCTTTTCGGCGGAGGCTTCCATCTCCTTCAAGACGTACGGATGCGCCCGTATGACACCCTGCCCGAACACGATAAGCGTGCGGGTGAGGATATTGGCCCCTTCCACGGTTATGCTAATCGGGACGCTTTGGTAAACGCCCCCCATGAAATTGCGGGGCCCCAGCACGATAGCCGCGCCGCCCTGCACATCCATGCCGTTGTTGACCACCGTGCGCATACGCTCCGTGATGTTGTACTTGGCGATGGCGGAGGCAAGAGACGGACGCTCGCCCGCGTCTATAGCGCCTACGGTAAACCTGCGCGTGGCATCCACCGCGTAGGTCTGCCCGGCTACGTTTGCCAGCGCCTCTTCCACGCCTTCCATGCGCCCAACCGGAAGCCTGAACTGCCGACGTATCCGCGCATATGCGCCCACGCCACGCGCAACCAGTTTGGATGCGGAAGTTCCCAGCGCAGGGAGCGAAATGCCACGCCCGATGGAAAGCCTTTCCATGAGCATATGCCACCCCTTACCGGCATAGCCGATACCGCCCACTATGTAATCCAGCGGCATGAAAACGTTTTCCCCGGTTATGGGGCCGTTAAGGAACGGGATGTTAAGCGGCTCGTGCCGCCTGCCTATCGTGACGCCGGGAGTGTTGGCGGGAACGAGGGCAACCGTGATGCCGAGGTCTTCCTTATCGCCCAGCAGGTGGTCGGGGTCGAACAGCTTGATGGCAAGGCCCATAACGGTGGTGTTCGGCGCAAGCGTTATATACCGTTTCGACCAGTTTGCGCGGATGCCGATTATCTCCTTGCCGTTGAAGATGCCTTTGGCGATGATGCCGTGGCTGACCATGGAGCTGGCATCGCTCCCCGCCTGTGGCTCGGTAAGCGCAAAGCATGGTATCTCCGCGCCAGAGGCGAGGCCGGGCAGGTAGCGGTTCTTTTGCTCATCCGTGCCGTAATGTAGCAACAGCTCGGCGGGGCCAAGCGAGTTTGGCACCATCACAGTAACGGCGGAGGCTATAGACCTGCTGGCAAGTTTCATCACGACATCCGAATGCGCGAGGGCGCTGAAACCGTGGCCGCCGTACTCCTTGGGGATGATTATGCCGAAGAAGCGGTGCTCTTTTAAAAAATCCCACACCTCTTTTGGCAGGTCGTGCAGGTTGTCCGTCACCTGCCAGTCGTCCATCATGTCGCAAAGTTTTTCTACCGGCCCGTCCAGGAAAGCCTGCTCCTCCGCCGTCAACACCGGCTTGCGGTAAGCGTGGAGCTTGTCCCAATCCGGCTGGCCGCTGAAAAGGTCGCTCTCCCACCAGACGGTGCCGGCCTCCAGGGCCTCGCGCTCGGTTTGCGATATCGGCGGCATAAGAGTGCGAAATAGTTTAAGGGCGAAATTGCTTATCAGCATGCGCCGCAACATATGGATATTTAACGCCAGCGTTCCGGCTATGAAAACAACCCACAGCGTGTACACGGCAGGCCCCGCCTCGGCAAGGTAGGTGTAGATGCCAAGCACAACGGCAAACACCAGCGTGGAAATCATCAGCGGAACGTTTAGGTATGAAAGAACGGCGGTAGCAAGAAGTAGCGCGGCGAAAAGCTCCAGAATGCACATTGTCCAAACTCCCTATATGCCAAATGAAAAGCCACTAACCGCCTTTAGTATAAGAGGTTATGAAGCGAGTGGAGAAAAATAAAATTAGCCCAAAATCACGGAAGAGACATGATTGCCCATCCCGCAAAAAACGCCCATGCGCAGGCCGGTACGGTTAACAATGTCTTAAAAATGGCTATAATGGGGCGTGGCCAAAGAAAAAAGAATCTCGTCCAACAGGATAAGCGGGCTGGTCGTAGCCACGTTCGCCGCGATTACCCTTTCCGTAACCCTCGTTGGCTTCCTCTACCTCAGGCATGTTGAGCAATTAACAAAGCAGGACATGGCAGGCCACCTGCAATCCTACCTGAATACAAATAAAAAAGCGCTGGCGACCTGGGCGGAAGATGAAAAACTAACGGTGGCAACATGGGCAAACCTGGGCGAGATACGCCATGAAATAGCCGCTCTTACCGCCATCGCCGCAAAAAACGGGATGCGCAAGGCGGAACTGCTGGGGTCGCCCCACGCGCAGTATTTGCGGGGGCAACTAACGGCCGTGATGAAAGAAAACCGGTACGCCGGGTTCCGCGTAATCGACAAAAACGGATTGACCATAGCCGCCCAGTTCGATAATTTCGTGGGGACACCGCCGCCAACCGAACTGGCAAGCTACCTGAGGAGGGCCATCGCGGGGGAAACCCTGCTCTCGCCAATTGTAACTGAGCCTCTCCCGTTCCCCAACAGCAAGGGGATTATGCAAGGTGGTCAGCAGTTCATATTCTCCATCTCCCCGGTGTACGATGAAAAGCATGCCTTGGTGGCTGTGCTTGCCTTCCGCATTCGACCCGAAAACAGGCTGGACAAGATCATGAACCTTGTCCGATCCTCCGACTCTGGAGAATCGTACGCATTCAACAAGCAGGGGATGATGTTAACTGCGTCCCGCTTCCAAAAAGACATGGAGAAGGCCGGGCTGGCAGATGCCGCAGGGCCGCAGGAAATCCAGCTACGCAATCCGGGCGGAAATATTGCCAAAGGGTACAAACCGCAAAAAGAGATAAAAGACAGGCCGCTTACCGCAATGGCCCAAAGCGCCATAAGAGGAGAGCATGGCGTGGACACGGACGGGTATCCGGATTACCGTGGGGTCCCCGTTATCGGCGCGTGGGAATGGCTACCCGAATACGGTATCGGCATAGCCGTGGAAATAGACGTATCCGATGCGTACAGAACCCTTAAAACAAGCAGGGCATTCGCCATCGGAGCGCTACTGCTGGTTACACTACTTGCCGTGGCGGCGCTTGTAATGTACATAATGAAAAACCGCATACGGTCGAGCGAGACGGAACTGCGCACCGTGCTGGATACGGCGGCGGACGGGGTAATAACCTTAAATGAGGCCGGGAAGATACAAATATTCAACCGCGCCGCCGAGCAGATATTCGGCTACAGCTACGCTGAAGTAGCGGGGGAAGACGTAACAATGCTGATGCCGACTGCGGGCGGCGAAAAGCTCCCGGCATCTGGCGGCGAGTTCGTGGAAAAGCTCATTCCAGAGATGCTGGAAAAAAGGAAAGAGGTTTTTAGGAAGCGCAAAGACGGCTCTGTTTTCCCCGCCCAGGTATCCCTTCGGGAAATGCGGATAGGAGGAGAGCTGCATTTCATGGCGCTGATACAGGACATTACCGAGCGCAAACAGATAGAAGAAAACCTGGAACAGGCCAAAAAAAGGGCGGAAGAAGCCAACAAAACAAAGAGTCTGTTCCTGTCCAGCATGAGCCACGAAATACGCACACCGATGAACGCCATAATGGGAATGGCGGAGCTTCTCTCGGAAACGCCGCTAAACGATGAACAAAAAAAATATCTGGGAATGCTCCGGGGGGCGGGGGAACACCTTTTACGCATCATCAACGATGTACTCGATTTTTCCAAAATTGAGGCGGGAAAGATGGAATTAGAAACTGTGGATTTCGACCTCATTGAGTTGATGGATACCACCGTGGAAATTATGGCCCTGAAATCGCGCTAAAAAAACCTGGAACTTGCATGGGAGATGGAGCCGGAGACCCCCACACTGCTTGCAGGAGACCCGGCGCGGTTAAGGCAGGTGCTGTTAAACCTTATAGGCAATGCCATTAAGTTCACCACGCAGGGAAGCGTACTTGTAAAAGTGGGGAAAAAACCCGAGGCCGCCGCCGATGGGGAACTGCTGTTCTTGGTTACCGATACCGGCATGGGGATACCGAAAGAAAAGCTGGATGCCATCTTCCAGGATTTCACGCAGGTGGATTCCTCCATCACCCGGAAATTTGGCGGCACCGGCCTGGGCCTTGCCATCTGCAGACGGCTGGTGGAAATGATGCACGGCAGGATATGGGCCGAAAGCGAACCGGGGAAAGGAAGCTCCCTCTTTTTCACCTGCACGCTGGGGGTGCAGAAAGGGAAAATACGCCAGCCGGAAAAAGATGCCGAGAAACTGGGCGGGGTGAAAGTCCTGCTTTTAGACCCTTCGCCAATTTACCTGCTGGCGCACAAGAGGATGCTTACTTCGTGGGGCATGGCCCTAACCTGCGCAGAAGACAGGGAAAGCGCCATAAGCGAACTGAAGGCCGCAGTGGAAACGGGAACGCCCTACCAGCTATTGCTTATCAATTGCTATCAGGAAAAGGCAGATGGCTGTAAAATCACGGAGGATATCCGGCGCGAGCCAGGGTTGGCGAACCTTGCCGTCGTCAGTATCGGTTCCCACAAAAAATGCTCCAGCCACCATCTGGCGCGGGGAGGAATAAACTGCACGCTTGTGCGGCCTGTGCGGCACCGCGACCTTCTGGAAACGATATTGAGTGCGCTGGGACATTCGCCACTCATAGCCCAACCAAAAACCAACGAAACCGCCGCAACGCCGGATGCGACAGCCATGCCCCTTCGCCTGCTACTGGTGGACGACACGAGCGATAACCGCCTAATGATTAAGGCTTTTTTAAAAAGTACCGGACACATTATTGATGCCGCCGAGAACGGGCAGGTAGCAGTGGATATGTTTAAGAAATCGCCTTACGACGTAGTGCTTATGGATGTGCAGATGCCGGTGATGGACGGCTACACGGCAACGGAGGAGATACGCAAATGGGAGCAAGAAAAAGGCCTCCGCCGCACCCCCGTTATTGCGCTAACCGCACACGCGATGAAAGAGGACGAGGAGAGAAGCATGAAAGCCGGGTGCGATGCGCACGTAACCAAACCTGTAAAAAAAGCGGTGCTGATAAAAGCGATTGAAGATGCCATCTCGCAGTTGCGCCAAAACCGATAATCCCCATTGATACCACAACCGACAAATCCCCAAAATGCCATAGTGCAATTGGCACCGCAGTACGTTGAGTTTTTTTTCATAAAAAGCTATCGCGCAAGCGCGGTGGTAGAATGGGGGTGGAAAGGAGTGATGCATGATGGTGTACGAAGACAGCAGGAAGCAGGAGATGTACGACTGGTTCCACGAACGGTTCACCGAGCCGGAACTCTGCGAAATGGGCGGAAGCGGCGCCAGCGGCTACCAATACGCTTGCGGCGGCCCATACTTCGTGAGGGATATTATCCCGGCGGAATTCGGAGGGACACACCCTGAGGATATTATCCTTGAAGTTGTGGGCGACATAGAATTCGAAAGCCACGAGTGGGCATTACGCAAGGCCGCCTGAACATCATCCGGCTTTAACGCCAGTACCTGTGGCGCTATGTCCGCAGGGGAGTTGTGCGGCAATGGCGCTTCCACATGTTTGCGCGGAGAGATTAGCCGGGCCTGTCCACGGAAAAGAGGCTCCACGGGTAGTCGAGGAACAGTTGCATTTGCCCCCCCTCATCACCAAAGCCTACGTCAAGCCGGATGGTAACTCCGGAAAAAAGCGCCCTAAAGCCCGCGCCGTAGGATGGCCTCATCTGTTTGTGCAAATCGCTGTCGCTTTCTGCAACGCCTCCCACCTCCGCAAAAAATGCGACTTGCAGGTTTGTGCGCAGGCCGCGCAGAAAAAACCAGTCCATCAGCGTTTTTTCATCCGTGAGGTTTAGCCGCAGTTCTGTCCCGTAGAACACCGACTTACCGGCGAAAAACCTGCCATTGGGATAGGAGCGCAACCTTTGCGTGCCGCCAAGGTACGAGGCCATACCGAACTGGTTGTAGGCGATGCGGTCATCGAGAAACTGTTTTTCCGTGGCGTCACACTGCGCTTTGGAAGCCGGGTTTGTGATGGCGGCACAATTTAACCCTATGGCATTCCTCAACTCCGTGCGGTCGGTAGAGGCGGATGACTGCTTTTCCGCCGTGGAATAATAAGCGTTGAAAGCCCACGTGCTACTAAGGCCAACCGGGATGTATTCGGTGAGGTTTACATCGTATATGTTGAACTGGCTGGTCATATACTGTTGTTCAAAAGTAGAGTGGCGTACCCCCTCCACCCGCGTGCCTTTGCGCGGATCCTGCACGTCGTCGGTTATATCAAGCCAGAACCCGAGGTTAAGGCTGTTTTCCGTGTGCAGGCTTTTGTCCACATTGGAAAATTCATTGTGGTTTTTGTCCAGTATGCGCGAAAGGCTGCCGGACGAGTTCATGAACCTGGCATAAAACTCGTATCTCCTTTCATCGAAAGTGAGGGCAAGCTGGCCCACGTTCGAGTAGCCATCCCAAAAAGGAAGTATGTAATCGTCCTTGCTGGAATCCATGCCACGCCGGAAAACCATCGGCGAAACCTTGTAGGTGTAGGAGCCGAGGTTCGCCACCAGCCGCTCGGAAATTATGTGTAGGTCGGTAACAGCTACCCCTGTCGCCTTAAAATCCCCGTCGATATAAAACCCGGTGAAATCCGCGTTTGTCTCGCCCACATTGGCAACCGTTGCGCCAGCGCCAGATGCTGTGCCAAGGCCGGGAACGCTTCCGGCAATGGGGTAAACGAAGTAGGCAAAATCTTTTGAGAACTGGTCTCTCCTGCGCTCCACCGAATGCCGAGCCGGATTGTCTGGCACAAGCGGATACTCCTCCGCGCCGACGGGGAGCGGCAACAAAAGAAAAACAAGTGCAACGCATGAAACTACGCTTCTCGCCATGCCACCATTATAAAGCCTGCAGATGTGACCGCTGTAGCCGCTGGTCTCAACCAGCTCCGTGGCGAGCTTGATTATTTTTCCCCTAGTTCCTGTTTTTATAACACCCATATCTCCACCTGCCATATCTTACCTACCACTAGGTAGGTTGTCAACGGGGAAAATGCAGTAGGCGGGAATACGCGTTCCCACCATGTGCGGGCAATTTGTGTTGCTTGATAAAAGTCATACCTTATAAATCTACTATGGTATTATCATCCCAATCATGCACAGCAAGGAAGCCACCAAGAAGAACGAGAAAATACGGCCCGCCACGTTTTCCCCTTATTTCCACGGCGGCGTGGCATCGGTGGAAGAGCTTCAGGAGCTTGTGGACTCCATGCGCAAAAGCGGCGCAAAGAAGGCAAAGCTTACCGGTGAAATAGTTTTTGTGTGGGAAGGGCCAGACCTGCCGCACGGGGTGCGCGAGAACAGCCGCTGGATACCGAACAACTTCAAGGCCGCCAATGTGCGCCCGGTGCGGATTTGCTCTGCGCAAACATTTTGCCAAAGGTTCCAGCAACCAGTGCTGGATTTAGCCAAAGAGATAGACACGCGCTTCAGGGGCATCGCGCTCCCTATGAAGATGGTAATCGGCATAGCTGGGTGCCAGCGTTCGTGTAGCGAGCCTGCCACTAAGGATATCGGAATCATAGGACACCCGAAGGGATACCGGATGCTGGCTGGCGGCGCCGCCGGGCTGGAGCCGCGCATAGCGTCCCCGCTTGGGCTGGCGCGTACGAAAAAGGATGTGCTGGAAGTGGTTGCCCGGATAATCGCCCTCCTCCACGAAGAGGACAAGGCGGTGCGGATAGGGAAGATGATAGAAAAAATAGGCGTGGACGAGTTCAAACGCCGCGCACGCATAGGTGAATTTTTAACCGAAGGGAACAACAATGAGTGATATCAACGCAAGCATGACCATCAACGACGTAGTGAACAAGCATCCGCACACCATGAAAATTTTCAGCAAGTACCAGCTGGATACCTGCTGCGGCGGCCATCAGGAGATAGACGTTGCGGCGAAGCTTTACGGGGCTGACCTGGAATTGCTTATGAAAGAACTTGATGAAGTAATAAGGAGCGGGAAATAGCATGGCACACACTAAATGGAAGCAGGATTTCTTTTCAAAAGTTGAGCCGATAGCGATGCTGGACCCGCTGGCGTCGGCGCTGGGGGCGGTGGAAGAGGGAGAACCCATCTACTACTCCTACACCGATTGCATAAAAGTGGCGGGACACGCATGCGCCTCCGTATCCTGCGCGTACCAGATGACAAAGGTTGCGTTGAAAGCGCTGTACGGGAGCGAACTGCCGGTGCGCGGCAACATCACCGTCCGCTTTGCTGGTGGCCGCACCGATGGCGCAAACGGCCCCATAGGGCAGGTTATCCAGTTCCTTACCGGCGCGGCGATAGAGACGGGATTCCACGGGCTGGGTGGGCGGTTTGTGCGCTCGGACAAGTTCGACTACGACGAAGAACTGGGAGACTCCCATCCTAGCGGGCTTATGGCAATTTTTACCCGCACGGATAACAAGCAGTCGGTAACGGTATTCGCAAACCCATCGGTCATCCCCTTTTCGGCGGAGGAACAGGCTGGAGGGGCTTACATGCCGAAAGTGATAACCGGCGTCGCATCGGCCCAGGAAAAAGAAAAATTCTTCGGCTTCTGGCAGGGAAAAAACAGGAAAATACTCATGGAGGAACATGGCGCCTTCCGCGTGGAGCAGGCTTAACAAACGACGAAGCTGGCATATACCCATGCGGCAGTAAGTGTCAAGATTACAACGAGCTTACGGCCTAAAAACTGAAAACCCCTTGAATGTCGGGGGGTTAGTATATAAACTGGAGTCGGGTGCTTGGGAACGGGCACTCAAATACTCAGATAACAAGGAGACAATGCAATGAAAGAGAAAATAGAAGAGGTATTGGAAACAATCAGGCCTGCCCTGGCTGCCGATGGCGGCGATGTGGAATTTGTGGATGAGAAGGATGGCGTAGTTTCCGTGCGGCTGACAGGCGCATGCGGCTCCTGCCCCAGTTCCACCTACACGCTGAAGCTTGGGATAGAAAGGTTGCTGATAGAAAAAATCCCCGGCATTAAGGAAGTAGAACAGGTATTCTAAGCCATATGCCAAAAAGGTTTCGTTCGACACGCCAGGTTGCGCTGTACGCGCTTATCTTGGTGATGGGGTACTGGATTGGGGTAGCCGCGTTTCCGGACGCACACACCGACAGGGTGGAAGCGTCTGAAAACACCATGGCTCCAGAGATGAGCCTCATGAAGCTGGGCGGCGGTAAAGTGCGCCTCAGCCAGTACCGTGGACAATGGGTCTTCCTGAATTTCTGGGCCACATGGTGTCCCCCGTGCCTGCAGGAAATGCCGGACATGGAAACCTTCTATAAAAAGTTCAAAGAAAAGAACATGGTGATGCTGGCGGTCTCCCAGGACAAGGGAAACCCGGCCAATATCGCATCGTTCATAAAGGAAAAGGGTTACACCTTCGATGTGTTTTTAGACCCGCAGGGTTCGGCGGCGTCCATGTTCAATGTCAATTCCATCCCATCCACGTTTATCATCAACCCGAAAGGGGAAGTGGTATCCCAGGCGAATGGGGCCAGGGAGTGGACTGACCCGGTAATCATCAACTACTTTAACGACCTGATGGCCGAGAATAAGAAAAAATAGCCGCGCCAGATGCCGTGAGACAGTGCAAAATCGTCACGTCCTGGCCTATGGATTCCGGGATTGGAAGCGGCGTGGCGGCTGTGGCGGCATCCCTTCAACGTATTTTAGGAATGCATAGCATCGGGGCAGAACTTATGTCCGCCAACTACCCATCCGCAGGCTATATCGGCACCAGCGTCCGGCGTGTGCTGTTTAACCTGCGGCTCGGTTCCCGCGTAAACCACAATGGCGGCCCGCTGGTGGCTTTTGATTTCGACGGTTTTGCGCTCCCCTCCAAAACGCGGTTCGTATCCGTAAACCAGGGAATATTGGGCGACATCGTACGTTTTGAAACGGGCGCGGTGCGCCAAGCTGTTAGGCTGATGGCGGCGCTGGAAAATCGGGCGGCGCACAAGGCGGAGCGGCTTTTCGTCCCCAGCGCCTGGGCGGCGGTAAGACTGCGCGAATTATACAGCGTACCCGCTTCGCACATACAGGTGATGCCCAACGGCATCTTCGTGGACGAGTGGCGCAACCTGCTGGAAAAAGCTACACCCGATTCCGGTCGCGTCCCCACCGTGCTGTGCGTAGCGCGGCTTTACCGGCGAAAAGGGGTGGACAAACTTATACGCGTATGGCCCAAAGTCGTGGCGAAAATGCCGGAAGCCATGCTACGCGTAGCTGGCGACGGGCTGGAAGCGGCATACCTGAAGTCAATGGTCAAGGCGTTAAAAGTCGGACGCTCCGTTATTTTTGAAGGGGACGTTACCGACCGCAGTAAGCTGGCCGGGCTGTATGCCAATTGCGATATCTTCTGCCTGCCCAGCATGCACGAAACATTTGGCATCGTATTTCTGGAGGCGATGGCGGCAGGCAAGCCGATTGTGGCGCTGGATATCGCGGCAACGCCGGAAGTGGTGCGCCACGGTACGGACGGGCTACTGGTCGGGCCGGATGATGCGGAATTGGCGGCTTCAATTATTTCGCTCTTAAACGATAGCGCCATGCGTGAGACAATGGGCCGGAGCGGCAGGGAACGCGTTTTTGCCAATTTTGATTGGAAAGATACGGCCCGCCCGCTAGTGGAATATTTGGGGAGGTGGTAATGCTGGACGGAAAGGTGGCGCTGGTTACAGGCGCGGGACGTGGCATAGGCAGGACAACCGCCCTTTTACTGGCGGCGCGTGGAGCGCGGGTGGCCGCCTGTTCGCGCACACAATCGGAGCTGGACGGCACAGTAAGCCAGGTAATGCTGAAAGGCGGTAGCGCAAAGGCGTACCGGTGCGACGTTTCTAACGAGGCGCAGGTGGGGGAACTTTTCAGCCGCATCAGGAACGAATTTGGCCGGCTGGACATCCTGGTAAACAATGCAGGGATGTTTTCGGGCGGGCTGGTGGAGAACACCACGGTGCAGGAGTTTAACGAGGTCATGGCGGTTAACTTAACCGGCGTTTTCCTTTGTTGCCGCGAGGGCTTTCGGCTTATGAAAAAAGATGGCGGCTCCATCGTCAACGTCTCTTCCCTTTCCGGCGTGAAAGGGGCGAAAAAGTTTCCCGGCTTCGGCGCGTACTGCGCGGCAAAATCCGGCGTGGTCGGCCTTACCGAGGTGCTGGCAGAAGAAGGAAAAGAATACGGTATCCGCGTAAACGCAGTCTGCCCCGGCGCGGTGGATACGGTCATGCTCGCCTCCGCGTTCCCGGACGTTTATCCGCGCCTTGCGCCAGGGCAGGTGGCAAGCGCCATTTCATTCTTGTGCGGCCCGGCATCCTCTGGCGTGAACGGCGTGTGCCTGGAAATCTCCAGCGACTTGCTGAAGGGGTAAACCCAAAGGGCGGCTAGAGCGTTTTAACCTCGATTCCGAAGTTGAAATTACTTTCCCCTCCTTCGCAAGGAGGGGATGAAGGGGAGGTTCCTCAACCCCACCTGCGCCTCCCCTTTCAAGGGGAGGAAATTAATTTTGATATCAGCCCTGTACCAAATTATTCTTTTGAAAATATCCAAATCAGGCATATTTATAAATTGTTTTGGGGTATTTTGAATTCCTGTCTTCGGAATCGAGGTTTGATGTTGGTGGCGGGAAGGGCAGGGGGGGGGTAGGGGCTACGAGTTCGGAAGGGTTTTGAGGCCGCTTATTACTTGCGCGTAATTGGGGGATTTGAATACGGCATTGCCAGCCACCAGCACGTTTACTCCGGCGGCAACGATTTTACGGTAGTTGTCCAGCGTCACGCCGCCATCTATTTCCAGCTCCGCTTTGGAGCCGCACTCTTTAATCATCTTTCGCACTTCCGCCGCTTTCACCAGTGATTGCTCGATAAAGCTTTGCCCGCCGAACCCGGGATTTACGGACATAATCAGCACCAAGTCCACATCGCGGATGATATCGCGCAGGGTGTCCGTGCCTGTTGCGGGGTTTAGGGCCACTCCCGCTTTTTTGCCGAGCGATTTAACCAGCGATACCGTCCTATGCAGGTGTACGCAGGCTTCCTGGTGCACGGTGATGATATCGGCGCCGGCTTTCGCGAACTCCGGGATATAGGCGTCCGCGTTTTCTATCATCAGGTGTACATCCAGCACAAGCTTGGTGGATTTGCGGATAGAGGCCACAACCGGCGGCCCGATGGTTATGTTCGGCACGAAATGGCCGTCCATCACGTCGATATGTAGCCAATCGGCGCCAGCTTTTTCCACCGCGTTTATTTCCTCGCCCAGTCGGCAGAAATCCGCCGAGAGTATGGAAGGGGCTATAAGCGGCATCAGGAAATTACCTTAAACATTTGTTAGATAGTACATCAAAAGCGGCTTTTTTTGCCCTTTTAAAAATGCGGCACATCGGCGAACCGCGCTAGAACTGTTT
>JAHFEI010000217.1 GCA_023248615.1 Nitrospinales bacterium
CACTATCGCGGAATACTACTACAGCACAGCAGGATACGGCCCTTGCATCAACAGGGTAGATGAACTGCTGGAGAAATACCCCAAAACCCGCTTCAGGGGGGAGGCACTCATGATAAAAGCGCGCTCCTATGCCGCCGAAGAGGCGTACGAAAAAGCCAAGACCGTTTTCCTTCAGGCGGCGTTCGAGTTTGTGGGTACCGAGGTTGGCAGAGATGCTGCTGCGGAACTAAAAGAGCTGGACAAGCGCTAGCTACAATGCGTAACCTAGAGGGGTATTCCAATATGCCCCGATTAGCGATACAATATCGCCGAGGAGAAAATAGACATGGGCTTGACAGCTGTCAGTAGCGTTCCGTCGCAAAAGATTGAGCCAGCCACGCAAAGTGGCGCGATAGAGAACAGGGACAGGGCTGCAAACAGCCAAGCCATCAGGCGCAAAGAGGAAACCACGGCTCACGCCGAGAAGCAGATTGCCGAGGTCAACAGCCGTATCAGCATCAAGGCCTAACCGCCCAAGCCCTGCGGTGCGAGAACATCCGGCTTGCAAAAACCCCAGTAGAAAACCGCTTACAGCTTCGTAATTGCGGTTTATCCGTCTATGCAATCAAGCGGCTTCGGAAGCCCGGCTATCCTGGTGCCCTGTAGCGAAGGGCCATGCGGAAAAAGTTCATACAGATATTTGCGGCTCGCCTTTTCGCTACCGAATTTCTTGTCCATTTCTTTCATCAGGATTTTCACCATAGGGGATATTTTGTACTCGTTGTAGAAAAAACGCAGGTAGTTCACCACTTCCCAATGGTGCTCGTTAAGGGATATTCCCTCTTCCTTTGCAAAGTACTCCGCCAACCCCCTGCTCCACTTGGTAAAATCGCGAAGATAACCCTCATCGGTCACTTCATAGCCAACCCCGTTCACCTGAATGGCTCCCATGGCATCCTCCTATAATGGCCCACCCCCATTGTAGGGCAATTCTGTTGGCATGTGGGATTTTTTTGTGATGCAGTACGCCGGAGGATATTCCACAAAAAGCGCATGCCACAAATGGCTCTGTTTTAAAACGAGACTGCCATGCGCCGACACGCCATCACGGGTCAGTCCATATGCTCCTTGATTATATAAAGCGGTTTTTTTTGCATATGGCGCAACAGTGTCGAAACCTTCTCGTTTATCAGGGCAAGCGCCCCGCATGCCAGCGCAGAAACGAAAAACATGAACGGCGCCAGGAGCCACACCGCAACGCCCGCGCCATCCTGCGCCATATGCCAGGCTACCGCCGTAGCGGTACAAAGAAACAGGATAAAGGAGACCGCGCCGGTAAACAGAAGCGCGGTGGTAACAACCGGCTTCTGCGTGGTTGTTATCACAAGATCCAGCCCCAACTGCAACAACCGCATAAAGTTATAGTGCGATTTGCCGGCATGCCTCTTGCGCTCCCGTATCTGTACCTCCACATAGTTCACCCGCTTGGAGGCTATGTACGTTGTTATATGCTTAAGGTGCCCTGGTGATTCCACAAGCTCATCCACAAACTGCCTGCGGAAAGCGTTCAGTGCACACCCATAATCGTGCAGGGGGCGCTGTAGCAGGCGATTACGCAACGCATTAAAAAAGCGCGATGGCAGCTGCCGCAGAAAAAAACTGTTCTCCCGGTTTGTGCGCCAGCCAAACGCCGCCGAGTTGCCGTCTTTCACTATCCTCTCCACAAACTGCGGTATGTAGGCGGGGTCGTTCTGCAAATCGGCGTCCATTGTAACGATTATCTCGCCACACGCCGACTGGTAGCCTGCGGTAAAAGCCGCCTGCTGGCCGAAGTTATCGTTGAACTGGATTATCTTCAGCCGCCTGTTTTTTTCACGGCGATGTTTCAGGATGTCGAAGCTCCCGTCTTTGCTCCCGTCGTCCACAAACACCGCCTCATAATCCAGGCCTGCAAGCGCGGCCTCAATCTCGTCGATGAGAGTGGGGAGGTTCTGCTCCTCGTTGTAAACCGGTATGACGATGCTGACAAGCGGAGTTTGTTTCATATCTTCCTGTCCACCTGATATCGGAAAAGATGGGCGAATGTTGAGGGCTCCCGAATCAGGCGGAGCGAACCGCCATCGTAAAGCGCCTCTGCGGGCAAAGGATGGCTTAAAAAAAAGTGCATGCCGGTACCATACCCATACGCGCCGGAGTTGTGGATGGCTATAATGTCCCCCTCGCTGAGCCGTGGAAGTTGCAGGGGAAGGTCGGATTGGTCCAACGTGGTGCACAGCGGGCCGCCAAGGATATATGGCTCCATCTTCCCCCCCTTGCCACTCACGGCTACGGCCGGGAACTCGCGGCTCACGCGGAAGGGCAAAAGCGCATGGTGTACCCCGCCATCCGTAAGCGCGAAATTTGTGCCACGCATTTTTTTCAAGGATACTATTTTCATGACGTAATACCCTGCCGGTCCCATCAGGTAGCGGCCTGGCTCGATATGGAAAATGGTATTCCCGAACTCCCTGATTCCGGAAAGCCGACGATGCAATACGGCAAGCCCCTTTTTAAATTCCCTCAGGTCGAATTCGCTTTCACCATCACTATAGGGTATCCCCAGCCCACCGCCAAAGTTGAGGTAGGAGGGTTCCAGCCCGTGCCTTTTGGCGATTTCCGCCGCAAATAGGGCAAAGGTGTGCGCCCCTTTCAGCCATATCGAGGCTTTTCGCATCTGCGTTCCCATGTACATATGGAACCCGCAGAAGCTTAGGTTTTTGTATTTACCACGCCCCTTCAGCACGATTTCTGCGTCTTCTGGGGAAAATCCGAACTTGTCCTTCCCGCCTGTCATTACGCGCCCCGCCGATTTGCGCGAAATGTGCAAGTCCAAGTTCAGCCGCAAGGCCACATTAAGGCGCTTTCCCAGCTTGTCCAGGGCCGCCAGTTCGCCAACAGTTTCGGCATGTATCATGGCAGGCGGGTTTTTCCGGATGGAGGAGAGTTCCCGCTCTCCTTTCACGGGGCCGGAAAGAACCATATCACCGCCCTTATATCCAGCCTTGGAACAAGCCAGCATTTCGCCAGCGGAGGCGCACTCCACTGCGGCTCCCATCTTCCGGTAGATTTCCAACACGGCAATATTCGGGTTTGCTTTGGCGGCGTAGAAAAGGCGCCACCCACCGGGCAGGGCATCCCGTAGCGCCGTGTAACGCGAACGGATAACCCGCGCATCATAGTAGTAAAACGGGGTTGCCAGCTTTTCGGCGGCCTTCGCCAGGTCTGCGCGGGGAACAGGGCTTAACTTCGGCAACGCAGCTTCGGCCTGTTAACTATTTCTACCATAGCGGCATTATCCCCCACCCAGTGCAAGCGAATCTACACAATAAACGGGAGACACATCCCCCCCTACCCCGCGACTTCCTGCTGTTTTACCCGCAAAATCACAATCGAAAGCGAAACTACCTGTGCCAGCCGCCGCAGGTAATCGGTGGCCGCGCCTTCCTGGTACCGCACCGGGTCGTTGCTCCCCAAGTTCATGCTCCCAACATACGCACCGCCATGCACCAGCGGAATAAGCGCCTCGGAACGTATCCGCTTAAGCTCCCGTATGCTGAAAAAATTCACGGAACCGTGCTCCAGCCTGCCACGAAGTATCGGGCCGGAATGCATGGAGAAAATTTCCGTCAGCTTCTCCGCATCCATGAAAAACAGCTTCTCCGCCGTAAGGGACGGTATGTGCTGTGGCTCGGCATCCGGCATGAGCGCCCGGAAATCATCTGAAAGGCAGAATGTCGTGGAAGTAAGCCCAAATTGATCCTTCAGTGCGCCGGTGGTGCGCGAGACAAGCGTCTCCAAGTCGCAGCATTGCAGGACTATATCGCCCACATCGTCTATCTTCTGCTGTATCTCGGCATTTCTTTTTGAGGCGTTGATAAGCTGCTTAAAGTTGTTACGCAACACCATCATATCGCGACGCAGGCCGGTGTTGGATATCTTGCTTGCAAGCACCAGGTTTCGTTTGTCCATCATCGTCTCCGTATTAATCGGCCTGGCGGTGGCGGATAAATGCCGGGATATCCAGTTCGTCCGCGAAGTCGTTAATGTCCAGCGATACCAGCGTTTTTTTGTCGCCCAGATTTGGCGTAAACGGTATCTGGGAAATCGTGGCCTTTTGCTGGACGTTTCGCG
>JAHFEI010000019.1:0-3606 GCA_023248615.1 Nitrospinales bacterium
GTATGGTGATACGCTTACGGTTCTTGTCTGTATACCTATCTCGCAATGGCGGACTCCCCCTTATAGCTAAGCCGTCGTCTACTGTAACGTCAATTTACCATATGTAACATATTGAAAACCACCAAAATGATTTTCTGTAAATGAACAATCCAATATTGCGGATGCGCGTATGAGCGATATCCCGCTCTTCCCCTGTGCGGGAGGAGACCGAGCGACATTCTTTTTTTTGGCGGCAATATTCTAAAGGCCGGGTGGGGGAGGGGCTTAGCGGAAGAGCGGCTCCAACCCGGAGACGATCCTTTCGGGGCCTTTGCCATCTATCATGCGCCGCCCGTTGGCCGACATCGTGGGCCATTTGTCGCTGGCGGAGAGGAAGGAGCCGAACGAGCCCAGCAGTGCGGCATCGTCTTTCTCCCACATCGCTCCGGCATAGGCCGCCACGCCGGAAGCGGCGTATGCTTCGGCATTGCTCCTTTGGTGTTCGTCCGCAAGCAATGTCAGGAACGGCAACCCGGCGCACGCAAACTCCATGCATGTGATTCCGCCTGCGGTGATAGCCGCCGAGCATTGCGAAACGAGCGATGGCATATCGTTGGTGAACGGCAGGATTTCGCAGTGATGGGTAAAAGCCGATGGCAACCCCGATTGCCCGTAATATCCACCCACCGCTTTTACGCTGAAATTACCGTCTACTTTGTCCAGCAGGCCCAGCACGCGCCCCAGGCCGCCAAGCGCGTCCGTACCTCCCATCACAACAAGTATTGCAGGCTCGGCGGAAGCGGCTATGCGGCATGAGGAGAAGGATGAGCCTACCATTGCGTATTGGGAGCCGTGTAACAGACGTCCCGCGAAACCGGAGTATCGGGAAGGGTTGGCGGACGGGTTGTGGTTAATTACCGCATCGGCGTGGGAGAAGTGGGCGTAGATGTCGTCCACCGCCACGATAAACGCGCCATGTTTTTTCAGTTTGGCGCGGTAGGCATCGTCCACCTTGTACGAATCAAGCACGGATACTGAAGCGCCGGTATTGTCCATCGCTTCGGCGTGGAAATCTGCGCCCTGTTCTCCCGCCGAATGGGGTGTGCCAATACACTCGAAGCCGCGTGCCGATAGGAAGCCGCGCACCGCTTCGTCCGGGGCATAGGACAGGAACAGGGGTTCGTACCCTTTGGCCTTGAAAGCGTGCGCCAGGACGGATGAGCGGACAAGATGGCCGAAGCCGGCTTTTTGGGAACCATCGGCGCGGAAAAGGATTTTTCTTCCCGCGCCCTGCCTATTCAACTTGCGCTTTGGCTGGTCGGGCAAGATACGCCTCTATGAACGGCATGATATCGCCGTCCAGCACCCCATCGGTGTTGGATGTTTCCACTCTCGTGCGCAGGTCTTTCACCATCTTGTACGGGTGGAGGACGTAGGAGCGTATCTGGTTTCCCCACGAGATATCTTTCATGTCGCTTTGCAGGCTGTCCTTATGCTCCTGCTTCTTGCGCATCTCCAGCTCGTGCAGTTTTGCCCTAAGCACCTTCATGGCGGTCTCACGGTTTTTGTGCTGGGACCTTTCGTTCTGGCACTGCACTACGGTGTTTGTGGGCAAGTGGGTAATCCGTATGGCCGAGTCGGTTTTATTTACGTGCTGGCCGCCAGCGCCGGACGAGCGGTATGTGTCTACCCGCAAATCGGCTTCGTTAATTTCCACATGAACGCTGTCGTCTATTTCCGGCATTACGAAAACGGAGGAAAAGGAGGTATGGCGGCGCTTGTTCGTGTCGAACGGCGATATGCGCACCAGGCGATGTACGCCGGTTTCCGCCTTAAGGTAGCCGTATGCGTAGTCGCCGGTAATCTCCACAGTGGCGCTTTTTATGCCGGCCTCTTCCCCCTCCTGCACGTCTATGACGGAGGTTTTAAAGCCCGATTTCTCGGCAAAGCGCAGGTACCAGCGCAATAGCATCTGCGCCCAGTCCTGCGATTCGGTGCCGCCCGCGCCGGGGTGGATGGTGATGATGGCGTTTCCACGGTCATATTCTCCGGAGAGCATCAATTTGAGCTCGAGTGATGAAACCGCCTTGGCGAGCGGATCCATGTCGCTATCCACTTCCTCCATTACGGTGCCATCGCCTTCTATGCGCGCCATCTCGAAAAGTTGGGCCGTGTCATCCACGCGGCTGAAGACATCCCTGAAATCCTGCACTACGCCGGTGAGTTGGGCCTTTTCCCTCAGAATTTTCTTGGCATTATCCTGGTCGCCCCAGAAGTTCGGTACGGAGGCGCGTTCCTCCAGCGCCGCTATCTGCTTTTCCTTGCCCTCAGGGTCAAAGAAAACCTCTGAGGCGCGCCATACGGCCACCAAGGTCTCCGAACATTTGCACTATCTCTTCTTGCGTACGTTTCATTTTTTCTTCCCCTTGCCGCCCGCGCTTTTCTTTTTGGCTTTTACGGCTGGTTTGGTTTTTGTCTTTGTCTTTGTCTTGCTTTTAGCCTTAGTCTTAGTCTTGGAAGGAGCCGTCTTTTGCGCCGTTTTTTTTGTATGTCCGGCGGCAGGTTTCTTTTCGGCATTTTCGCCTATCGCGCCTGTCTTTTTGGGGGACAATTCGTACTTTTTCATTACCGTCTCGTTGGCTTTTATCATGTCCATGATGTTCTTGATAGCCCCATGATAAATGCTTTCCCTTATTTTGAAAATCACGGCGCGCCCCGGCAGTGTCGTTATGCCGGGTATTTCCGGCAACACCATCTTCCCGGTCGAAACGGCCTTCACTATCTTGTCTATCTCGTCTTCCGTGTAAAGCTCGCTATTCTTATAAAAGAATGTGCATTTTACGTAGTCGCGTTCCTTCAACTCCTGGATGTTTGTTGACCGTATGATGTTCTCCATTTTTACGTCCACCGGCTTCTTGTCGCCCTTGTTCATCATATCCCGAACGTCCCGGAAGTACTTGAGGTTCAGCCCCTTTATCGGGGCAATCTCTTGCGGTATTTTTGAACTCATCTCCAGTTGCACGCCATCATACGTTAGCTTGCCTGCGCTTATGTCGTACGTTATGCCACCGGTGAGGAACCGGTTTTCTTTTTTCGGTTTGTACTTATGGCACATCTCGTTTCTGAGGCGGTCAAGTGAATCATTTATCGCCCCGCAAAAAATCTTCTCGCGTAAATTACCCAAGAGTCCTCCAATTAGTGCAGATTCAACTGGTTATATGCGAACGATGTAAAATGCTAACGCGCTAAAGCTAACAAATATAGTTTGTCAAGTCAACATTTTTCAACTAGAATGACCCCCACATTTGACAATGAAATCCGAGCATTCCAGAATTATAGCCATCGATTTCGGCCTGAAGAGGATAGGTGTCGCCATCAGCGACCCCTTGGGAATAACGGCGCAGGGGCTGTGTGTCATCGAAAGCAAAAGCAGGAAAAAAGATGTGCAACAGCTAGTCCAACTCATTGAAAAACATAATATTGCCAAGATAGTGATAGGCAACCCTATCCGTCTTAACGGAGACCCGGGAACACTTCAAAAGGAGATAGAGGCGTTTGGCAAGGCGCTGGGGGTGGCTACCGGCCTAGAGGTTAGCTATCTGGACGAAAGGCTGACCACCATGCAGG
>JAHFEI010000019.1:3616-14882 GCA_023248615.1 Nitrospinales bacterium
TGCTTATTGCCGCCGATGTGTCGCGGAGCAAGCGCAAGGAAGTTATAGACAAGGTTGCGGCCCAGATTTTATTGCAGGCATACCTGGATTCAACACCGTCCACACACGGAGCCACATGAGGGGAGATTTGCGTGGTGAAATCCGCAGAAGAAAAGTGAACGGCCTGTGAGTTAGCGCAACAGGGAGAAAAGCTACTCCGCTACTTCCTTGCCGTCGACGATGAGACGGAATTCTTTACCTGTCTTGAAGAATGGGACTTTCTTCGGTTGCACAAAAACCTTTTCCCCGGTTTTTGGGTTGCGCCCTTCCTTGGCCGAGCGATGCCTCACCCTGAAACTGCCGAAGCCCCGTATCTCCACCTTGTCCCCTTTTGAAAGGGCCTCGATAATCGAGTTGGTGAAAATGTTGATTATCACTTCCGCCTGTTGCTTGGTTATCTTCAGCTTTTCAGCCAGCTTTTCAGCCATATCGGATTTGGTCATAAATGCTACCCTACTCCTCCAAGCGGAAACGAATTGGAAATCCAACTGAAACTGTACCAGAAACAAAAAGTTCCGTCAACACCATCAGTTGTAGTTATCCTCAAGCGTATCTTCAAAGTGCTGTTCCACATACTCGTCTATCGTATCGTTTACGCGATCCTGGAACAGGTCTATCTCTTCGATATCTTCCATGTGGTCCAGATGGTTTTTCAGCACGCTCTCCAGTATGGACTCGCGATCTTCGGCAGACAACTCATTTTCGAGGAGTAGCCTGTTGATCTCGGCTAATATTTTGTCTCTTCTGCTACGATCCATTTTTTTGAATCCCCCTCACTGTCATTCTACAACTCCGCACACGCCCAATGATACCAGCAAAACGGTTGGCAGTACAGCCGCATGCGGCGGCCACTGCCGCACTCTCCCAGCAAAGCTACCAGATTTTGTTGTATAAATAAACTCCCATTCTGCACACACCGCAGGCTGTGTGCGGAAGAGGCGCATTTCGTTGTTCGGGCAAAAGGGGTTAAAATCCCACGCATGGAATCGAACGGCAAGCAGGGCGGATGAATCCGCTTAACGTACTTATATCCTTCCCGCACGCAATCGCCGTGTTTGACAGGGGCATGAAGGCGCTTTTCATAAACCCGGCATTCCGGGAGATATTCAATATCCCCACATCGCAAGATAGGGACGCGGAGGGCATCTTTGCCGCCAACCCGGATATAACCGGGCATCTCGGTCGTCTTTTTGCCGAGGGCCTAAGCTACATCAACCACGATTTCACCGTCGGCGGGACAAAGAGGGGAGTGGCGCTCTCCATCCACAACATAGACTACGGACACAGCGAAACCGGGGCATGCGTAGTGGCGCAGGAGAACGTGGGGAAAAACGAGATACAAAACGAGTTGAAAAAGGAAGAGAAAATAGAGATGCTCTCCATGATAACCGCCGGGCTTGCCCACGAGATAAAAAACCCGCTCAGTGGCATAAGGGGCGCCGCGCAGCTTATCGGCAAGGATAACGAGTCCCTGGGCGAATACTGCAAGCTCATCATTGACGAAACGGACAGGATAAACTCGCTCGTAGGCGAACTTATGGATATCGGCAGGGTGCGCAAACAAAAGCTCGCAAAGGAAAATATCCACCGGATACTGGAGGATGTGCTGTTGCTACAGGAAGCATTCCTGGCCAAAAGGGGCATAAAGTTAGTGCGCGATTACGACCCCAGCCTTCCCCAAACTATTATGGAAGCGGATAGGCTTAAACAGACATTCATCAACCTGGTGAAAAATGCGGTGGAATCGTCTGACAAGGGGGGGGAACTGCGCATACGCACCCGCACCGCCCTGGAACCCGCGCCGAACACGCAACCTAGGGCGAAAAAGGGAATGATGATGTCGATAGAAATATCCGACACCGGCAAGGGAATAAGCCCGGAGGTGGCTAAACATCTCTTCACACCGTTCAATACAAGCAAAAGGCACGGCACGGGGTTGGGCTTGGTCATATCACTTAAAATCGTGCAAGACCATGGCGGAGTGCTGACGTTGGAAAACAACGCCACCGGCTCCGGCGCGACGGCGCGTGTGTTGTTGCCGCTTTCCTCCTAACCGCTTAGCGCGGCAGGTTCCTGGTCAGCCGGAGCGCGGTCTTCCACACCCTCAAAAATTATTTGGGCAAAAAGTCAGCGAAGCTGGAAGGGGACGCTGGTGGAAACGACCCCTTTTTTGAACAGGAGTATGCCTTTTAGAAGAAGCGCGGTCTGGTTGTGTAGCAGGTGCTCCCACCAGCGCGACGGCACGAACTCCGGGAGGATAACGGTAATAACACCGTCCTTGTGTATATTGCGCACTTCCTCGATGTAGTCCACCACCGGCTCTATCACGGAGCGGTAAGGCGAATCGAGAACGATGAGCGGCACTCCCATTCCGTACTTGTCCCAACTCGCTTTTGTGATGGAGGCTTTCCTTGTATCCAGGCATACGTATATCGCCACCACATCGTCGGATATCGCCCTTGCGTACTTTATGGCGTTTACCACGGCGCTGTGTACCCCGCCTACGGGGATGATTACGGAATGGTGTTTGTAGTTCGCCAGCGGTTTTAAATCGTCCGGTATGAGCTGTTCGGCTATGGACTTGTAATGCTTGTTAACCTTCACCATAAGGTAGATGAGCATCGGGATGGCGGCAACAACCAGCCATGCGCCGTGCATGAACTTGGTGTATCCCACCACCACGAAAACCACGCCGGTAGCAAGCGCGCCTATGCCGTTAAACACCATTCCCAGCACCCACCATGGTTCCCTGTTTTTCAGCCAGTGAACCACCATGCCGGTCTGTGAAAGCGTGAACGCCAGAAAAACTCCGACAGTGTAAAGCGGTATCATGGCGTGCGTGTTTCCTTGGAACGTCACTATCAGCAACGCCGCAAATACTCCAAGAAGAATGATGCCGTTGGAATAAACGAGTTTGTCCCCCTGGCTGGCGAGTTGGCGCGGCAGGTAGTAATCCCGCGCCATGATGGAGCTAAGCCGGGGGAAATCGGCGAATGAAGTGTTTGCCGCCAGTATGAGTATGAGGAATGTCGAAAACTGGATGAGGTAATAAATCGGGCCGACGCCGAATATCGCCGAGGCAAGCTGGGAAAGCACCGTCTCGTTCTCTTTTGGCACGATGCCAAAAACGTACGCGTTGTAAGTTATGCCTATAAAAAGCAGGCCGAGTATCGCCGCCATCCATACAAGGGTTACGGACGCGTTCTTGGCCTCTGGCGGCTTAAAGGCGGGTACGCCGTTGGCCACCGCCTCTATCCCGGTAAGCGCGGTGCAGCCAGAGGCGAACGCCCGCATCAACAACAACCAGGGGACGGCATTCGCCAGCGTCTCATGCGGATATCCGGTAGCATCCGGCACCGCTCCTGTGTGGTACTTTGCTACCCCGAAAACCACCATGAGGAAAATGGCGCCCACAAAAATATAGACCGGCCCAGCAAATATCTTGCTGGACTCCCTTATCCCCCGCAGGTTTACGACAACGATGAGAAGAAGCGAGGCAAGACAAATGAGTACCGTATGGGTGTGGAGCGTCGGGATGGCGGATGTTACCGCCGCCACGCCCGCCGAAATGGAGACTATTACGGTAAGGACGTAATCGATCATCAACGCCGCCGCGGCTACAAGGCCAAAGTTCTCACCCAAGTTTTCCTTTGATACGGTGTAAGCCCCACCGCCCGACGGATAGGCGCGGATGGTTTGCATGTAAGAAAATGCGACGAGCGTGATAAGCACCATGATGGCTATGGCTATCGGCATGGAGTAGTGGAGAATTGCCGTTCCCGCCAGCATCAGCGGTAGTAGCATCTCCTCTGTGGCGTATGCTACGGAGGAGAGGGCATCCGAAGAGAAGACGGCAAGCCCCATCTTCTTGCTAAGGCGCTCGTGGGCTTCCTTCACCGAGTCTATTGGCTGACCGATAAGGAATGTTTTAAGCGACATATCCCGTTCCCCGGATGATGGCCCTTGCCGGTACGCAGTTTAAGGAGGTGTACATCGTGCATACGCTACACCCTATCGGGCATGGATAACAAGTACTCAAAATCCCGGCTGGCGGAACGGCGTTGCGCATCGCGCTATATTGCTTTTCGGATGCGGCTACAAAATTGCGTGGTACCAGACAGCTTGATTCTCGAGTGTATCCAATATGCCGGACCGGACTGGTGATTGAATCGCCGGAATATCCTGTGGTATGTTGCCCGTGATGTTCAGGGGACTGTTCGTTATATGCTTTTTGCTCGCATTGTCCGTGTTGCCCTCCCACGCTGGCACGATGACCATGGAGGATTACGACAGGGCCGTTGAGCTTGAACCGGAGAAGGCCGAAGCCCACTGCAACCGGGGCGATGCCTACGCAGACCTCGAGAACCTCCAGCAGGCTATAAAAAACTACGACAAAGCGATTGAGCTTGACCCAAAACTCGCCGCCGCCTACAACGGACGGGGGAACGCTTATAGGAGTTTCGGCGACCATAAGCGCGCGATAAACGATTACGACAAGGCGATTGTGATTGACCCGAAGTATGCCGTTGCCCTAAACAACCGGGGCGTCGCCTATGCGAAGCTTCGTAATTACCTGTTGGCAGTCGCCGATTTCAACAAAGCGATTGAGCTTGATTCGAAATACGCGATGGCTTTCAACAACCGGGGCGTTGCTTATGCCAGGCTTGGTAAGCACCAGCAGGCGCTTGATGATTTCAACAAGGCTATTGCGCTTGACCCGAAGTTGGGCCTGGCCCACAACAACCGTGGCACCGCCTATTACCGTCTTGGCAACCACCAGCAGGCGTTGAAAGGTTGGAAGGTCGCCGTAAAGCTTTGGCGCAAGTCCGGACATGAGGACTATTTCAAGTTGCAGGGGCTTAGCTGGTAATCGCCTCTTCCTTTTGAAGGACTGATATATTTTTCGCGGAGTTTGCGCAGGGTCGTGCGAGCCTGATTGCCATGGCAATGCGCCGTTACCGCTCTGACTGGGGCAAATGGCAAAATGTGCTATAATGCGACCTTGGGGGTTACTAAACATCTAATCAGGGTGGGGAGAAAAGGAGAACTTTCGTGAGTCCTGCAAAAGTTAATGGCGCGTCCGAGAAACCGCAAAAAAGCACATCTGCCCAGCCTAAGACTGCTAAGAAGGCATCTACTTCCGGGAATAAGCAATCTGCAAGCGGTAGCCAAGGCGCAGATAAAGCCAAGAAGGCAACCAAAGCAAAACCTACTCCTGAGCAGGGAAAAGGAAATAAGGTCCAAACCAAAGGGTGACCAAGTTGCGGCGGGTGGCTGAAAGGGCCCGCCCGCCGTTTTCGAGTTCACGAGCGTTTTCCTGCGGCAATCGCCAGCCAAGTATAAAAAAAAGGGCATGGGGTTTTGCAGAAAAATATGTACAAATCGTAAAAAGTGGTACGTAATCGGGGCCAAGGTAATGTTTTTCTAAAGTCAGCAGGGGATGGGGAGCCCCGGCCGTGTTTCTGGAGTAGGGCTAGATGGCTAAGAAGCAATCCCTTTTTTAGTTGAAATTCCCGGTACGACCATCACGCCGCCTTACCCGCTTTCACGACTAGGGCGGCGGCGACATCCTCAGCCTTCATCTTGAAGATGTTAGATTAGTATTAAATGGTCAGGCGCATGCCGTCGCGGGCGGCAATCACGATACCATTGAAAAACTGGGCGGCGTTTTGTTCCAGGTTTGTGGTGTCGTTTTGCGGGGAGATATGTGTAAGTATTAGCGTTTTCACCTCGGCTTTTTGCGCCACTGCCGCCGCCTGCGATGTGGTGGCGTGTCCCGGCATCGGCGCATCGTCCGGCTGGGAGCATTCCATCAGAAGCCCCTCGCCACCCATTGCCAGCTTGATGATGTTGCTGCACGGTTCGGTATCGCCGGAGTATGTGAGTGATTTTCCGTTTGTGCCGTCGAAGCGGTATCCGATGGCGGGGACGGAGTGCGCCATTTGTATCGTGCGTACTTTAACCGAGTCTATCTGGAATTCGTCCTCTCCGTGCTCTACCACCGACGTACGGAATTTGTCGGTTACTATTTGGCTTCCGTAAGCGTGCCTGATGGCCTGGAAGTTTTCCGTAAAGCCTTGCGGGCCGTGGATGGTAAGGTCGCCCCTGCCGTCGGAGAGGCCATTTTTCATGGCAAAAATTATGGCCGGGAGGTCGTTGAAGTGGTCGATATGGAAATGGGTTATGAAAATATGGTTAATCTCCCTCAAGTCGATTTCCATTCTCGCCAATTGGCGCATGACCCCTGGGCCAGCATCCAGCAAAAACACCTTTCCCGCTACCCGCACCAAGTACCCGGAGCAGTTGCGATCTGGTGCGTGGACGGATGTTCCGGTGCCTAGTACATGTAATTCCACCCCGGCATTGTAGCAGAACTTGGCGGGTAAAAGGAAATTAGGGAAAGCCCCGCCCGGTTACGGGCGGGGCCGAAAACTATCTGTTGCGCTGTTCGTCTTCCAACGCTTCCTTGTGGCTGAGGCGGATTTTCCTGGTGCGCTGGTCTACGTCTATTATCTTCACCAGTATCTCCTGTCCCTCGGAAACCACGTCGGTAACGCGGTTTACCCTGTGCGACGCAAGATGGGAGATATGCACCAGCCCTTCAGTCCCTGGGGATATTTCTACAAAGGCCCCGAAGTCCACTATGCGCGTTATCTTGCCCATGAATATCTTGCCGATTTCAGCCGGTTGCACGATGTTTTCCACCATGGATTTCGCTTTTTGGGCATCGTCCAAGTTGGCGGCGAAAATCTTTACCGTGCCATCGTCCTCTATGTCTATCTGGCTCCTTGTGGCCTCTGTTATGCTGCGGATGATTTTGCCTCCTGGTCCGATGACGGCGCCAACCATGTCGGAGGGAACTTTCATTATCAACATACGCGGGGCGTACGTTGATATGTCCGCCTTCGGTTTCGGCATAGCCTTTTCCATCTGGTCGAGTATGTGCAACCGCGCCCCGTGCGCCTGTTCCAGCGCTACCCGCATGGTGTCGGTGGAAAGCCCCAGGGATTTAATGTCCATCTGGATTGCGGTGATGCCCTTGCGGGTACCGGCAACCTTGAAATCCATATCGCCCAGCGCGTCTTCCATGCCTAGGATGTCGGTGAGTACGGCGGATTTGCCGTTTTCCACTATCAACCCCATAGCCACCCCGGCTACCGGGGCTTTAATCTGTACGCCCGCATCCATCAGCGCCAATGTGCCGCCGCATACGGAAGCCATGGAAGAGGAGCCATTGGACTCCATAATCTCGGATACGATGCGAACGGTGTATGGGAACTCCTTTGCATCCGGGATGCAGAAGGATACGGCCCGCTCGGCAAGCATGCCGTGGCCTATTTCGCGCCTGCCCGGGCCGCCAGCAAATTTCACTTCGCCTACGGAGAACGGGGGGAAATTGTAGTGGAACATATATGCCTTGTTGGACTTCCCTTCGATGTTGTCCAAAAGCTGTTCGTCCTGGCCTGTGCCGAGCGTGACGACTACTATGGCCTGCGTTTCGCCCCTGGTAAAAAGGGCGGAGCCGTGTGCACGTGGCAAAAGGCCGGTGCGGATAGTTATCGGGCGGACATCGGTAAGGCTACGGCCGTCCACGCGCTTGCCCTCGTCGACTATCATAAGGCGCATTACCTGCTGTTCTATGTCTTTGTATGCTTCTTTTACCGTGCCGCCTATCTTCTCGCGGTTTTCATCGGTGGTCATGGCCAGCACAACCTTTTTCTTCAGTTCCGAAAGGGCATCGGCCCTTTTGTGCTTCTCGGCTATGCAGATGGTGGCCCTTATTTCGTCCCTGAACTGCTTGCGGATTTTGTCGTGCATTTCCGTTTCGCGTTCCGCAGGGGCAAAGGCCATTTTTGCTTTCGGGGCTTTTGCGACAAGTTCATTCTGCGCTTGGCAGAGTTTTTTAATTTCCTTGTGGGCCAGTTCCAGCGCTTCCACAAACCTGGCTTCGGTAATTTCCGTCGCTTCGCCTTCCACCATGGTTATGGAGTCCGCCGTACCGGCTATTACCACGTCCAGCATGCCTTTCTGGCGCTGCTCGTGGGTGGGGTTGACAATAAAGTTGCCATCCAGCATCCCTATGCGTACTGCGCCCACGGGACCCAGGAAGGGGATGTTCGAAAGCATCAGGGCGGCAGAGGCGGCATTCACTGCCAAAACGTCTGTTTCGTTCTCGTTATCGTACGACATTGCGTACATAAATACCTGTGTCTCGTTCATGAAACCATCCGGGAACAGGGGGCGTATCGGCCTGTCGGCCAGGCGGGAAACCAGCGTCTCCCTGTCTGATGCCCTTCCTTCGCGCCGAAGGAAACCGCCCGGAATCCTGCCGGCGGCGTAGAACTTTTCCCTGTAGTCAATCGTTAGCGGGAAAAAATCGAACCCGACTTTTGGGGATGAAGCGGCCGTTGCCGCGCTGAATACTATGGAATCGCCGCAACGTACCACAACGGAACCGCCCGCCTGGCGTGCGATTTCGCCTGTATCGAATGTGATTATCTTTTGGCCGCTTTGGACCTCAACTTGCGTAGCCATGTGTAAGTTCTCCTATTCTTTGTTCGGTTGCCAGTATTGCGTGGTTTGGAAGGCCGACCATAAAATTATGGGTGCGCCCTTCGTCTGGCAAGTAGACCGTGTTAGGGGATAAAAACCTATTTCCTTATCCCTAACGCTTCAATCGTCTTCTTGTAGCTGGTGTAGTCGTTGCTCTTAATGTAGTCAAGGAGCCGACGGCGCTGGTTCACCATCATCAGGAGGCTACGCCTTGAGTGGTTGTCCTTCTTGTGGGTTTCGAAGTGTTTTGAGAGCATTTGTATCCGCCCGCTCAGAAGCGCTATCTGCACTTCGGAGGAACCGGTATCCTTGTCGCTCTTTTTGAAGTTACCTATTATCCCAGTCTTGATCTCTTTTGCTAGTCCCATATCTCCCTATCTTTATTCTTAAGGCCATTGCACTTTTTTTCAGCCGAGATTTTTATCATATCTGCGGCCTATTTGTAAAGGGAATTTGTTATCCCACATATGCGGGGAGTGTGCGGGGAAAAATAAACCTTGCAAATGGGTTTAAAGTTCTCTATACAACGAGCCTTATGACTGACACCGCAAAGACCAAAAAAACCAAACCGTCCGGGAAAGCCCGGAAGTATCTCGTAATCGTGGAATCTCCCGCGAAGGCTTCCACCATCCGCAAATACCTGGGAAGCAATTTCGACGTAAAGGCGAGTGTGGGCCATATCCGCGACCTTCCCAAGAGCAAGCTGGGGGTGGACGTGGAACACGATTTCCAGATGCAGTTTGTTACCATCAAGGGCAAGGCCCAAATAATAAAGGAACTCAAGTCGTCCGCGAAAAAAGCGGACATGGTCTACCTGGCGCCAGACCCGGACAGGGAAGGGGAGGCGATAGCCCAGCATTTGTACGACATATTGAACTGCCCGGACAAGATATACCGGATAATGTTCAACGAAATAACCAAAAAAGCCGTTTTGTCCGCTGTGGAGAGTCCCAAGAAAATAAATTCAAACCTCGTGCATGCCCAGCAGGCGCGGCGTGTTTTGGATAGGCTGGTGGGTTACAAGCTCAGCCCGTTGCTATGGAGCAAGGTGCGAAGCGGCCTTTCCGCCGGGCGCGTGCAAAGCGTGGCGATGCGGATACTGGTAGACCGCGAAAAGGAAATAGAGGCGTTCATTGCCAGGGAATACTGGTCTGTCAAATGCCAGATGTCCAAGGATGGCGCAAAGCCGTTTGAAGCCAAGCTGTACCAGATAGACGGCGCAAAGTTTGAAATAAACGGCCAGGAGCGGGCCACCGAAGTTGTAAATGGAATTAAAAGCGAAAAAATAACCGTCGGTTCTGTGGAACTGAAGGACAGGAAAAGGAACGCCGCCGCCCCGTTTATCACCAGCACGCTACAGCAGGCGGGATCGCAGAGGTACCGCCTAAGGGCCAGCAAGACGATGCGGATAGCCCAGAAGCTGTACGAAGGTGTGGATGTTGGGGGAGGGGAGTCCGTCGGTCTCATCACTTACATGAGAACAGATTCCACCCGCATTTCGGATGATGCCGTGGTGGAGGTAAGGCAATATATTGGCGACACCATAGGCAAAGACTACCTGCCGGAAAAGCCCAACACATACCCAAGCCGCACCAGCGCGCAGGAAGGCCACGAGGCTATCCGGCCTACATCCGTTTCGCGTACGCCGGAATCGGTAAAGCCGTACCTGCTGGCGGAAGAGTACAAGCTGTACGACCTTATCTGGAAGCGGTTTGTGGCCAGCCAGATGAACCCGGCGATTATAGCCACCCTTACCGTGGATATGATGGCAGGCAAGTACACCCTTCGCGCAACCGGCTCCCAGATGAAGTTTTTGGGATTCTTAAAAGTGTACACCGAGGACGAAGAGGGCGACAAAGAGCCGGAAAACCAGATACCGCCCTTGGAAATAGGGGAGAAGGTAAACCTGGACGAGATAATCCCGAACCAGCATTTCACCCAGCCGCCGCCGCGCTATACCGAGGCCGCGCTTATCCGCGAGCTGGAAGAAAAAGGCATAGGCCGGCCAAGCACGTACGCAACGATAATGGAAACCATCCAAAGCCGCGACTACGCGGAACTGGAAGAGCGCAAGCTAAAGCCTACCGAACTGGGCCGGATGATTACCGGGCTGTTGCTGGAGCATTTTCCCCTGATAATGGATTTGCAATTCACCGCGCAGATGGAAGACAGCCTAGATAAGGTGGAAGAGGGGAACAAGGACTGGATAGGCGTATTGAAAGAGTTCTACTCGCCGTTTGCGATAGCGCTGGAAGCGGCAAACGTGAACATAGTGAGCCAGAAGGAAGAGGTAATAACCGAGCATATATGCGAAAAATGCGGCGCACACATGGTGATAAAGCATGGCAGGTATGGCAAGTTCCTGGCCTGTTCGGGATACCCGGCGTGCAAAAACGCAAAGCCGCTGAACGACCAGGGCGACGCGCCGCAGGAAATAGTAAAGACGGGCGATAAATGCCCCACCTGCGCGGCGGATATGGTTATCCGTAGCGGGCGTTTCGGCAAGTTTATCGCCTGCGAACATTACCCCACATGCAAGACCACCAAGAAAGTCACCATGGGAATAAAGTGCCCCAAAAACTGCGGTGGCGAACTGGTGGAAAGGCGCACAAAAGGAAAACGCTATTTCTACGGCTGTGCCAGCTATCCAAAATGCGATTTCGTAAGCTGGGAA
>JAHFEI010000218.1 GCA_023248615.1 Nitrospinales bacterium
GGGGGTGTTCAGCGATAAAACCAGCATGGACAGGGTTCTATACGCCGTTTTCACCTACGAAAACAAAAAACAGGGCGCGGTTCCCCTTTTTGCCCTGACACAAAATTCTTGACGTTACCGGGGTCGGAGACCTGTTTGTTTTACCCGTTGCCTCATGGCAGAATGTAACCCAAGGAGGCTAAATTCTTCTAGTCATTGCCTCATAACTCAGGTAACCGTAGGACATTAAAGATTTTTCTTAGCTTTTTCTCAACAGTTTTCTTTAATTCAAACGGATTTTCGGTCTAATTGCAAGTTTTCAAGAAAGTGTGGTATACTCCGTACAATTGAATGCGTAGATTCTCATCACTTTTGGACTTTCTATACCCCAAGGAGGGTTTTAACAAATGAAAAAACTACTGTTGGCAGGCGTATTTAAGCCGTTTGGCGTTTCGGACGAATACGGCGAGGCGTTGTGCACCATGGAGCTACTGAACAACCAGGTAACACGGGAACAGGGGGTACATTCCCCTAGGTCGAACAACCCCAGCTTCGGCCTCTACATCATGGCGGAGAATATTGAAGTACCGACTACCGTGCTGGATTTCCCAAGCTGGGAAGAGTTCACAAAGGAAGTGCGGGAAGGAAACTACACCCACATCGGCTTGTCTTTCATCGCGCCCAACGTCATCAAGGCCAAACGGATGGCCGAGTATGTGCGGAAACAATCCCCATCCGCAATCATCATATTGGGCGGGCACGGCACATCCATCCCCAACGTAACTGAAATAGTGACTTGCGACGAGGTTTGCCGCGGCGAGGGCGTTACCTGGATGCGCCGGTATTTCGGCGAAAATGTGGACAAGCCGGTGTTGCACCCCGTGGTGCACTCTGCGGTAAAGAAGTTTGTTTACGGCGCGCCGATTATAAGCGAGGCGGGCATCATCATCACCGGCGTGGGTTGCCAGAACACTTGCCGCTTCTGCGCCACCACGCACAAGTTCGATAAGCAATACACCGCGTTCCTTTCCACGGGCGAGGATGTTTTCAACGCCTGCGTGAAGACAGGAGCGGCGCTGAAAGTCAGTGACTTCGCATTGATGGACGAGAATTTCGGCAAAAGCCCCCGGCGTGCGCGCGAGTTGCTGGAGAACATGGAACGCAACGGAAGGGCTTTTACCTTTTCCACATTTTCCTCCGCCGAAACCATAGGCAAGCTGGGGATAGATTTCCTCGTGCGGCTTGGCGTGAAGTTCCTTTGGATAGGTGTGGAATCGAAGGCCAACCTGTTCGACAAGACAAAGGGAATAGATTTGAACGTACTGATAGCCGACCTGCAAAACCACGGGATAACGGTACTGGCATCGGCCATTCTTTTTCTGGAACACCACGATAAAGAGACCATACATGAAGATATAGACTGGGCCATATCGCTGGAATCCGACTTGTTGCAGTTCATGCAGTTCGGGCCGATACCCGGTACGCGGCTGTACAAGGATTACGATGAGGAAGGGAAGCTCCTTAAGGATATTCCCTGGCCGAGGCAGCACGGGCAGGACGAAATCTGGTTTGTGCATCCGTCTTTCACGTTGAAGGAAACGGCGGAATACACAAAACAGGCGTTCATAAAGAAATACCACACGCACGGGCCCGGCGTTATAAACATGGCGCATACCTACCTGAAGGGTTACCTGACGATGAAGAGGCTGATAGAGGATAACGAGAAAAAAGGAATGGCCTGGGACAGCAAGACGCTGAAGTATGTGAAGGCTGGTTCCCCCAAGCCGGACGAATTTCTGAAGCTTCGGCTGGAAGCGATGCGCCAGAGCGCACTGGAGTTCCGCCCAATACTCAAGTCGGCGGAACTGTACGCGCCCAATTTGGAATCGGCACAAAAAGCCCGCATGATAGCGCAGAAATTCGACGAGACGTTCGGTAAAAAGACCTTTATGGAAAACGTCATGTCCGTCGCGGTTCGCGCCTTGGCCTTTGTGGAGTATATACGCTCCCAAAACGGCGTCGTAATGCGCCAGCCACCAACCATCCGCCACACATGGCCGGACAGGAAAGGCAAAGTGCCGCAGGCATCCAGCGAGAACCGCTGGGTGCGCCAACGCGAGCACACACCGGCCACAACCACCACCGCCGACGTCTAAACGTCGGCGGGAAAATGGCTTTGGCCACAGAGACACAAAGGCACGGGGAATGCCGGTAGTTTCTTTGCCCATGAAAAAGGGCATCTTAAAAAATTTGGCATCACAACTCCATACCGAATAGACTGTTGTCCTTATGGTATTCGGGAAAGAAGGGTTTTTCAGCCGCCTGAAAAAGGGACTGGCAAAAACCAGCGAAACATTGGCTGGCAAAATAGTCAGCATCACAACCGGAAGGATGGCGCTCGACGATGCCACGCTTGAGGGTATAGAGGACGCCCTAATCGCCGCCGATGTCGGCCTGCCCACCGCATCCGCCCTCATCGCGTCCCTAAGGGACGCAGTAAAATCAAAAGATGTTGCAACCGCCGACGATATACGCCCATTTTTGCGCAAGAGAATAGAAGCGCTGGTTGCCGTTGGCGAAGGGGCAAACCATGCTGGCGCTCCGCACGTTATCCTCATGGTAGGGGTAAACGGAGCCGGAAAAACCACCACCATCGGCAAGCTTGCCACCCGCTTTTCGGCGGATGGGAAAAGCGTGATCGTGGCCGCCGGAGACACGTTCCGCGCCGCCGCGATCGAGCAGTTGGCGGAGTGGAGCCGCCGCGCCGGGTGCGAAATCATACGCCACCAAGCGGGAGCCGACCCTTCGGCGGTAGCGTTCGACGCCATCCGGGCGGGCATAGCGCGCAAAAAAGATATTGTGATAATAGACACGGCGGGAAGGTTGCACACCCGCTCCAACTTGATGGAAGAGCTGAAAAAGGTGTACAGGATAATCGGGCGCGAGTTGGAAGGCGCACCGCACGAGACGTTGCTGGTAGTAGATGGCACCACCGGGCAAAACGCAATCAACCAAGTGAAGGAATTCCACGCCAGCATCAAGCTCTCCGGCATTGTGATAACAAAGCTGGACGGCACCTCCAAAGGGGGCGCCGTGGTGGGCATAGTAAACGAAACGAAACTGCCGATACGCTATATAGGCGTTGGCGAAGCGGCTGAAGACCTGCAACCGTTCGATGCGGCGTTGTTCGCCGAAGCGCTAATCTGACAGCGCTATTGATACCCTTATAAGTAAAGCGGGCTTTCCCCCTTTCCCAAAAGTGCGAAATGGGGACTTCTTGAAAAATTTCCCGAGCCTGTCGGCGCTAATCGGGGATGCTGGCGCTTGACAATATTTCTTACTTATGCCAATATGCAACTATTACCTTATATAATTAATATTACGACACTATGGTTTTGTAAGTGGGGGTGGCAATATGTCGAACAAACAGTTTGAGAAGGCTACAAAAAAGGACAGGATATCCAGGACGTTCCACCTGGAAACGGAGCAGATAGTCCCGCTACAGCAGGCATCGAAGGTCATGGGCGTGTCCCAGTCGGAAGTGGTGCGCCGCTCCATAAATTTCTTTATAGACAGGCTGAACAAGCACGCCATGAAAGAGCTTAACAAGAAAAAAAGCGACGCCTGACCTTATCGGAGTTTATTGGAACCCATGGCGCTGGGTGTCACTTGTCGCCGCTTACACGCCGGATGGTTTCCCCTATCGCCGCCCGGTGTTCCTCGGTCGGCTCGCAAAGAAGGTGGAATTTCTGCGCTCCCGCCCCTCCGAATGTGAGGCTAAAGCCGTTGGCGACAGTGCTGGATATCTTCATCCTGTTTTTACCGTGGGAATGGTTATCAATGACGTCCGGCACGATAAGGCGGATGAAAGCCAGTTCCAGCAGGGCATCGACATATGGCATTGCCTGCTTGATGATGGAGTGTTTTATCTTCAGGCGGTTTTTTCGGTAGGCGTGTTTTGCCATTGGTCAGAACATCTCTTCGGAGAGCGCCCCTACATGGCTGATTGATGTTATTTCCATTCCGGAAATTTTGCCGCCGGAGATGTCATCCGGCCCCGCTTTCGGCACGAACGCGCGTTTTACGCCCATTCGCGCCGCCTCGCGCATCCGCAGGTGAAGGGAGGATACGGGGCGCACTTCGCCGCCCAACCCA
>JAHFEI010000219.1 GCA_023248615.1 Nitrospinales bacterium
CTATAGGGCGGATGTTGCGCCGGTCTTCGTAACGGGCGGGGAAGTGAAACAAAAGGTCGGCAACGGTGCGGATGCCGAGCTTGCCCAGTTGCTCGGCGCGGCGTGGGCCGACCCCCTTCAGGAACTGGACTTCGGAATCAAGTTGTATGGTCAACGAGTGTTGGCGGTTTTAAGTAGGCGTTCGGTATTGGGCCGGGCGCGTTTACGCCCGGCCCGGTTATCTTTCATGCCAGCTTGGTTTATTTGGTCATAAGGAAATCGGCAATATCTGTAGCCTGCGCCTCGGATACGGGCGGGGTGGCATGCGCCGTTTTCGGTTTGCCGACTTTGTTTACCCGTTTCTGCAGGTCAGCCGTTTCCGGGTCGCCGCCAGTCCATGTGGCCTGCGTGTTGGTCAGCCAGCTTACAATCCATTTGGGTGTGTGACGTTTGGAAACGTCGGCGAGGTCTGGCCCGACAACCTTTTTGCCAAAGGCGTGGCAGATGGTGCATTTCATCGCGCCTTTATCGTTGAAAAGCTTTTCGCCGTTTTTTGCGTCGGCAAAAACGCTGGGAACAATGGCCAAGTTTGCCACGACGATAGCTACGAGAACCGATTTTTTCATCCAAGCCTCCTTTTCAAGTTGATAATTAATCCCGGTAAAACGATTATCCGCCCACTCATGGTATCGCTGAGGGGGGTGTAAAGGCAAGCGCTAGGATGTTGTGGTTGCGTGGGGTTTGCGTTAAATGTTTTTCCCTTTACCGCCGGGCGTGGTAGATTTGGCGAATGCCATTCCCCTTGTACGATGCGCCGCAGGGCAACGCAGTCCGAAACGCCAAAACATTTTTTATCGGCATCTTCGCTGGCGGGTTTGGCGGGATAGTAGGCCTTGGCGGCGGCATAGTGATGGTTCCGCTACTGGTGATGTTTTTGGGGATGGGACAGCACAAGGCGCATGGCACCAGCCTTGCCGCCCTTGTATTTACCGGGGCTTCCGGCGCGGTAGCGTATTGGATGGCTGGCGCAATAGATTTAATGGCGGCATTTCTCCTTGCCATCCCCGCCGTTGTTACCGCCGGGTGGGGGGCGCGGTACGCAAACAACCTGCCAGAGTGGCGGCTGAAAAAGTATTTCGGATACCTGACATTGTTTGTAGCCGCGCTTATGCTTTTAAAACCGTATTTCCCGCACAGCCTGTACAGCGCCGGATATTGGATGAAGGGAGCGGAGCTTTTTATCACAGGCGGGTTCGTGGGTTTCCTGTCCGGCGCGATGGGAGTGGGCGGCGGGGGTTTAATGGTTCCCTCCATGGTTTTGTTGGTGGGAATGGGGCAACACACGGCGCAGGGAAGCTCCCTGCTGGCAATGGTTCCGGCGGGGATATCCGGAGCGCGCACCCACGGCAGGCTTGGCAACTTGGCATACGATGCACTGTGGGGGCTTGTCCCCGGCGTGGTGGTTGGCTCGTTTGCAGGGGGAAGGCTTGCCGCATTTTTGCCGGACGACATGTTGCGCGTGGCATTCGCGGCGGCTCTTGTTTACACCGGCGCAAAATATATCTCGGCAAAACCAAAATCCTGAAACGGCATCCGCAATTTGTTGGGCGGGTACTGCGGTTCCAGCGAGGGTACCATAATATTAGTGCTGGGGAAGTCTCCACCCTTACGACTTCCCATCGTCTATTGCACACGCTAACTTATTGTGTGTTTAAGGCTTTTCTCGGCACTCCTCAGTGGTTGTCAAATGCCGCTTTCAGTTCTTCTTTTGTGGGTGGATAAACGTCATACCAATCATATTGGTATACTTTCTCACGTTCGGCGTCCACTCTATTAGGATCTAAAGGCATCCCTAATCCCGGTGTTCCTCGCCCTTTGCCAACAACAATTGCAGTAAGACGCGGGAGTTTGTTGTCACAGCAATACCACACAATGTATCCTAGGATTTGGTCGAGTACCCCCGCAGCATCTTTGCCATACATAAGACGCGAAAGTCCTTTGTACGTGGTTGTTTGGCGATGCATCGCCATGCCCACAAGAATCTGCCACGCTTGCACCGCTCGTTCAGGATGACACGAAGATGGATTAAATTTTTTCATTTCAAAATCCTTTCAAACTATTAAAAGCAACGATAGCATTTTGGAGATGTGATTACGGGTTTACTGCAAAGGGATACCAGTGTATCCTGCGAGGAACCTTCATGGTCGGGTTCTGTTCCATATTCTTTGCCGTAGTGTTTATTTTCGCAACATCAAATGCATCTTTGGTAGTAACTACAGACTTCTGAATGATACGACCAGCTTCAATTAGCTTTCTGGTGAACAGGCCTCCCGACTGATCTTCATCGGCGCTTTCCTTTGGAGAACAGGAATACATCGCCTCACGACCGTACTCGGCAACATCAATTTGTCCGTCATACATTTTTCGAGCTTCTAGCCTTTCAGAAGCAGATGGGCTTCTCGCGAGAGATTCTTCCAATGCTTTTTTCAGGATGAGTGCCCGATCGGTTAGATGGAATGCCCTACACGAATCAATTATCAACTGTTGTTTTCTACATACCTTTATATACAGATCCTTCACAAGATAGTCTTCACCATCGGAAGTGCAAACGTATGATATATCCGCATTGGGATCGTGTGCTCCGTGCCCCGAAAAGGTCAGCAAAAAATAATCTAGGGCAGGATAAGTACTCAACTGAGCTTGTAATTGCCTGCGTGTGGGATTTACAAGCACATCGACCTCTTCAAAATCCCAGGCACCACCTTTAATAGAATAAAAGTATGATCGATACGATTCTACATCGGCCTCGGTTCCAGGCAAATTGCTACCCCCCTTTGTTTGAGGGCAACCTATCAAGAGAGCTTTCCTTTTAATCATTTCCTCACCTATACCCCTACACTCTTGGTGTATTTTTCGACAAACTGCCGGAACTCCCGGTCATAGCCTTCAATGTTTTCGCTTGCCCCCGATGGTCTCTTCCACCATTTAGCATGACGCGCAGCCATCTCTTTCACAGCAAACTGTCTTTCAATTTTTTCTTGGTTACCCTCACAAAATTGCCACAGACGCTCTATTGTGTTAAACACTATGCAACAGTAGTTGTCGTACCTTTGGTATTGCTCTCGCAGGGTGGCATCCTTGTCACGCACCTTATCGTAATCCCAACCTGCGCAAAAAAAATCATCTTCCAGATATGGGTAATCAATTGAGATTTTATTAATTTGCAATATCTCCTGATGAATCGCGTCCAACTCCGACTTGTTCCGGCTTACCCAATTATTTATGCTTGTCACTATAGCCGTTATCGCTGCCCCAACTATAGCCCCCGCAAGGCCAAGCCACGGCAAAACAACGGAAATATGTTCTTGTTCCATACTTTTGCATGGATTCTACACTACCTTTCCTCATTGGCGCATCAATAAATTTCACAAAATCTTGCATGCGCTATGTATATCGCCCCCCCCACTCAATGCTTACTAATATGTCTTATGCATATGACCATCCAAATCGGCTGGAGGTTTGGCGTTTCTGGTAGAATGCCTACATGGAAGACCAGTACTCCATTTCTGCGGCGGAGTTTAAAAGCCTCCTTGATAAGGATGAAATCCGTTTCATGCTCGACCTGCGGGAAGAGGATGAGTTTGCCGAATGGCGCATCGAGGGTTTTTCGGATATCGAAACCATCAACATCCCGAAGGTAGAATTCGTCGGGGAGGAAGAACAGTATTTCGACCGCCTGCCGAAAGACAAACGGATTTACATTATTTGCGCACATGGCGATTCCTCCAAATATTCGGCAAAAATTCTGGAGGCAAACGGATTTAAGGCGGTGAGCCTGGGCGGCGGCATGGATGCATGGAGCGAGCTGTACGAGGCGCACAAGGTCAACACTTTGCCGGATGTTTACCAGCTTTTGCGGGTGGCGCGTGGATGCATTACGCATTTGGTAGTTTCCCGTGGCGAGGCGGCGGCGCTAGACCCTATCCGCCATGTTGCGGAGATAACGAAGGTCGCCGCCTCCCTGGGCGTGAAGATAACCTGCGTGATAGACACACACCTGCAGGCCGACCACATATCCGGCGGCAGGGAACTTGCCGAAAAGACCGGTGCGCGGTATTTAATACACGCGCTGGATTCCGAAGAA
>JAHFEI010000220.1 GCA_023248615.1 Nitrospinales bacterium
GGCTGTATTACGGGCTGGGATTTGCGCTTGCCACGGCGGCTCTGCACCTTTCCGGAATTGCCGGAGCGGCGACTCTTGCTCGCGGGCGGATCGGCGTTCAATTGGTGCGCTATTCCGGGGTGGCGGTGGCGGTGGCCGGAATCCTTTTCTGCCTCTAAACACCGAGGCATAAAAGGGGAAATTATGTGCCTTGCGGTACCTATGGAACTGGTTGAGCATAACGGATTTAGGGGCGTGGCGAAACTCGGCGGCGTAAGCCGCGAGGTGAACCTTATGCTCGTACCCGACATCAAAGTCGGGGACTTCGTCATCATCCACGCCGGGTGCGCCATATCCGTTTTGGATCGCGAGGAGGCGGAAAAAACCATCGAGACCCTCCGATCCGGCGGCCTTCTGGCTGATTTATCGTGAAGTACATTACCGAGTTCCGCGACGGCGGGCTGGCAAAACTATGGATAACCACATTCCCGCGAACCGGAAAAAGGGCGTGCGCATAGCCGCCGCGATTATCCTGCTGGTTGGATTGGGTAGCTCCGCACTAGTTTATTTGCGTGCGCAAAGCGATCCGCATGGCGGAATCTCCGGCGAGTATACAATGGAAGAGTCCATGCGGGACTCCAAGAAATACGTCCACGACTTGGAGCTTTTTGGCGGGAAAGCAAACCTGATTGCCAGCGATTTCGTGCGCTGGTATTCCGGCCTGTGGGAAGGGACGCAGTTGGCCTTCACCATCGCTACGCTAACGATTGCCACGAGCGGCGGCATTTTGTTTTTCGATAACATCCTGAATGCCGGTTCGCACCCGTCCGACCCGGATAAGGGGAAAACCTGATTTTTCGGGTAGCGACATAAAGCTACGCGTTCCCCGGCGCGGGATTGCGCGATTACCGTGATAGAATTGCCGAACCAACAATTCGATTAATTAAGGAAAGGCCAATATGAAAAAAACATCCTTGCCATACCTCCTGCTTATTTGTTTGCCTCTTTTTTCCGCTTGCCACGCCGTGAGCATAGACCCAGGCGAGGAGGCAGTGCTTACCGACAAGCCTTATTTCTTCGGGCATGGCGGGGTAAACCCAGCGCCGTTGGGCACGGGCCTTACATGGGTGTGGTGGTCTACCGATGCGACGTTGTTGGACATTAAACCGGTGCAGTACGATGAGGCGTTTGGCGACATGATGTCGAAGGACAACGTGCCGGTACATTTTAACGTCTATATAAAAACGAAAGTGAAAAACTCGCCGTCGCTGGTGGAGAGATTCGGGCCGAATTGGTACGCGATGAACGTGAAAGAGCCGTTCCGCACCGTGGTAAGGAACCTGTGCAAAAAATACGACATGAACCAGCTTGTCTCTTCTACGGAAGCCAACATGGCGATGGCGGAGGAGGCGAAAAAGGAAATCATAGCCTTGATAAGCACTACCGGCATTCCCGTGGAAGTTTTAACTGTGACGGTGGGCAGGATAATCCCCACGCAGGAAGTGATGACGGCCATAACCGCCACCGCGACCCAGCAACAGCTACAGAACACCGAGCGGCAACGGGCGCTTGCACAGGAAATCCGCAAAAACGCGGAAACAAAACGCGCCGAGGCCGATAACGCATACCGGCAGGCTATGGGCCTGTCTCCCGACCTTTTCGTGAAGCTGGAGGGGATAAAGGCCTTTTCCACGGCGGTTGAGGACTGCGCCAAATCCAAGGGTTGCACGCTTATGATTGTGCCGCCAAACGTGGGAACAAACTTGCAGGCGGGCAAATAGCGGGTTCGCTTTACAAGCATTGGTGGCGGTGGATTGCACCGCCATATTTTCCTACTATGCAACACCCACATTCTTCCCTTGACGGGAAAACCCCATATGAGGTTTACTGCACACTGAAGCGTGCTAATCCGGCGGCGTGATTATTAGATGGATTCCACTTTAGGCACTGGGTGATGCCCAGCGGTTGAGGCATATAAAGGCGACCTTCATTAACTTAGATTGTCCTCTTTTTAAAAGGAAATGGTGGTTATATCGAACCGTCTTTTAATCAACCTATAAAGCGGATACTGCTTGTTTTTGGGACGAGGCCGGAAGCGATAAAGATGGCGCCGGTCGCGAAGCAGTTGGCGTTATCCGGCCTTTTCGACGTGCAAGTGTGCATTACCGCGCAACATCGGGAGATGCTTGACCAGGCACTGGCTCTTTTTAAAATCAAGCCGAAGTATGACCTGGATATCATGAAACCAGGCCAGGACTTGACGGATATTACCGTAGCATCGCTTAAGGGCGTCGGTGATGTACTGCGCCAATCGTCGCCAGACATGGTGCTAGTGCATGGCGATACCACAACCACATTTTCCGCAAGCCTAGCGGCGTTTTACCAAAAAATACCGGTGGGGCATGTGGAAGCAGGCCTGAGGACATGGGACCAATATTCACCCTGGCCGGAGGAGATGAACCGCCGAATGACAAGCGCCATCGCCTCCCTGCATTTTGCGCCGACGCAAAAGGCCAAGGAAAACCTTCTGAGGGAGGGGATATCTCCGGCAAGCGTGTTTGTGACCGGCAATACGGTTGTAGATGCGCTTCTGGAAACCAGCGAGGTTATTGAAACCGACAAAAGCATTGGGGAAAGTCTTGCAAAGGAATTTTCTTTTATAGCCCCGGACAAGAAGCTTATCCTTGTCACCGGGCACCGCCGCGAGAACTTTGGGGAGGGATTTGAAAATATCTGCCACGCGCTGCAAGCCCTGGCCGAAAGGGACGATATTCAAATAGTCTACCCGGTGCATTTAAATCCGAACGTGCAAGAGCCGGTGCGACGCTTACTGGGAAACCGGAAGCGAATCCATCTGGTTGCGCCTGTGCCATACTTGCAATTCGTATATCTTTTAAAACGCGCCTACATTATTTTGACTGATTCTGGCGGGGTGCATGAGGAGGCTCCTACATTCGACAAGCCGGTTTTGCTGCTCCGCGCAATTACCGAACGGCCGGAAGCGTTGCATGCGGGCACGGTTCGCCTTGTAGGCACTGACAAAGGAAAGATATTGCAAGAGGCTACCCGTCTTCTTGAATCGAGGTCGGAATATGAACAGATGGTCCGGAAAGAAAACCCGTATGGCGACGGATTGGCCGCCAAACGCATAGCCGAGATAATGGCGGAGCGTTGGAAGGATAAGGGTCGGGATGCAAAATAAAATAGGGAAAATATCGGTAATCGGATTGGGATATATCGGACTTCCTACGGCGGCGGTGCTTGCCGGTAGCGGCGTGGAAGTAATCGGAGTGGACGTGAATCCAAATGCCGTGGAGACCATTAACCGCGGCGAAATACACATTGTCGAGCCAGACCTTGCCGTTATGGTTCGGGGTGCCGTGATGTCCGGTCGGTTAAAAGCTGTGCTGAAACCGGAGAAAGCTAATGTCTTCATTGTCGCCGTCCCCACCCCCATCACCGACAGCCATGAGCCAGACATCTCTTATGTAGAAGCCGCGTTTCGGTCAATCGCCCCAATGTTGGAAAAGGGCAATATCGTGATACTGGAGTCCACATCGCCCGTTGGCACCACCGAAAAAATGGCGCTGTTGTTATCGGACTTAAGGTCCGATTTAACCTTTCCCCACCAACTAGGCGCGGCATCTGATATCAGGTTAGCCTACGTTCCCGAGCGCGTTCTTCCCGGAAAGGTATTGCTGGAGTTGACCTCTAACGATAGGGTAATCGGTGGAATGACCGCGGCCTGTTCTGCCGCCGCCGAGGACATCTACCGGTTGTTCGTCAAAGGGCAATGCGCATTGACGGAGGTGCGGACAGCCGAGATGGTGAAACTTACGGAAAACGCCTTTCGAGATGTGAACATCGCATTTGCCAACGAACTGTCCCTCATCTGCGACAAGCTGGACATAAATGTGTGGGAGCTGATTCAATTGGCGAACCTCCACCCTCGTGTCAATGTTCTCCAGCCTGGGCCGGGAGTGGGTGGCCATTGTATCGCCGTTGACCCGTGGTTCATCGTCCATTCTGCTCCGGAATTGGCTCGTCTTATCGCCGTCGCGCGGGAAGTGAACGATTCTAAGCCGAGGCATGTTATCAATATGATTCGCGAAAAAGCTAAACGTTTTAAATCCCCCAC
>JAHFEI010000221.1 GCA_023248615.1 Nitrospinales bacterium
ATCAACGCATATAAGCTCGGCTGGCTGGAATTCCAATATCTGCAGGCACAACTGCCGGCCTATGGAGCCAGCCGCACCGGTAATAAGCACCCTTTTGCCCCGTATCATCTCCTCCACCAGCGAATAGTTGATCTTTATCGTTTCGCGGCGTAAAAGGTCTTCGATGTCTATCTTCTTTACCTGCGAAGCCCCTATCCGCTGGTGTACTATATCCAGGTATGGGGGGACAACACGGCACGGCACCCGCTGTGCCCGGCAGATGCTGGAAATGCGCCTTATCGTTTCCTTGCCAGGGTCTGACGCTATTATTACCTCCGACACCATAAGGTCCTGTATCAAACCTTCCAAGTCATCAGTCGTGCCTCTGTAACTTACGCCGTGGATGATTACCCCTTTTTTATTAGGGTCGTCGTCTATGATCCCCACAACACGGTAGTGCGTGGTCTCCTGTGCGGCAAGAAGGGAGCGCAAAAGCATCTCGCCCCTCTCGTTGGCTCCGTATACCAACGTGCGCCTGTTACCGCCGTGGTCGTTCTCCCACCAATCCGCACCGACCAGCTTCTGGAGAATGCCCCTCCTTAGCTGGTGCGAATAAGCAATACGTATTGAAAGCCGGAAAAGGCCGATAAGGAGTATCGTGTTCACCGCATCCAGTACCAGGATGGAGCGGGGGAAACCGGCAGGGTGGTAGGTGTACATGGCTCCGGCCATAACCACCAGAAAGCCAACCACAGACGCGCGGACTACGTTTATAAGGTCAAGTACGCCGGTAAACCTCCACGGCCCCTTATGGAGGCCGAAAAGGTAAAATACAACAAGCTTTACGAAAACCACGGAGATGACCGTGGACTGGAATAGCCCAAAGAACTCGGACGTTACGCCCTCAAAACGCAGGACGAACGCTATGAAATAAGCCAAAAATAGCAACAGGGCGTCGGCAAGTACTATGACTACCTTGTTGCGATTAAAACCAGCCAATTCGTTTCCCCAATTAAAATTACGCGCACAAACAAAAAATCAGCGCGGTGACAAACGATAACTACGCCTAAACCGGCAAACGATTTCCCGGCTCCGTCACCCTCGCACCATAAAACCTGCAAACCACCATTTTAAGGTAATGAATCTTAACACATCAATTGCCACATGTTTACTGCAAATGGCAGATATGGCTCCGCACTGCCCCTGCCGCGTAATTACAATCCCACATTGCCTTGAAAGGGACATCATGGCTTAATGACAACCGATAGCAAGGGAATCCATGGCGCACATCCTGCCAAGCTCCGTTTCGGCAGGCATGATGTAAAGCTTTACCCCGGCAAAAACTATTTCTGAACTGTTGGGGGGCGGCATGTGAAATCAAGCAGGGTGCGCCAAGCCTTTCGGCCTTCCGCAAAATGGCGCATCCGCAGGGCTACTAATCCGGGTCTTCGTCCTTGCCGGGAGGCGCAGGTATGTACACTTGGCGCGGCTTTGAGCCATCGGATGGGCCTACCATCCCCTTGGCTTCCATCGTCTCTACTATGCGGGCGGCGCGGTTATACCCTATCCGCAGGCGACGCTGTATCATGCTTATGCTGGCCTGCCGGGTAAGGGCCACCAGTTCCACCGCCTGCTCGAAATACTCGTCGTCATCGCCTCCATCCTCTTCCCCGCTGGCGGCATCGTCCGCACGTTCCTGCATCCTCAATATTTCCTCGTTGAACTGCGGCTTCCCTTGCTTGCGCAGGAATTCCACCACACGCTTTACCTCGTCATCCGAAACAAACGGCCCGTGTATCCGTTGCAGGCGCGAGGTGCCGGGCGGCAGGAACAAAAGGTCGCCCTTACCCAACAACCGTTCCGCGCCGATGGTATCGAGTATGGTGCGGCTGTCTATGCGCGATGTGACCTGGTAGGAAAGTCGCGCCGGGAAGTTGGCCTTTATAAGGCCAGTCAGCACATCCACCGAAGGCCGCTGTGTTGCCAGCATCAGGTGTATGCCGCTGGCGCGCGCCATCTGCGCTAGGCGGGCAAGCGCGTCCTCTACCTCTTTGGATGCAACCATCATCAGGTCTGCCAGCTCGTCTATGATTATCACGATATAAGGAAGTTTTTTCGCCGGAACGTCCGCGTGGGTCTCCTCGGAAATGAGGTTCCCCTCCTCATCAAACGTTTTTACCGCCACCTCTACCGAATCCTCATTTTTCTTCTTCGGCTTTTTCTTCAACGCTTCCTTCTCTTGCTCGTCCAGCCACTCGTTGTAGCCGAGAATGTTCCTGAAACCCTTGTCGGCAAGCAACTGGTAGCGCCGCTCCATTTCCGTAACGGCCCACCGCAAGGCGTTTGCCGCCTTCTTCGGGTTTGTTACCACAGGCGCAATAAGGTGCGGTATGCCATCGTACACCGAAAGCTCCAGCATCTTGGGGTCTATCATTATGAAGTTCACCTCTTCCGGCGACGACTTGTAAAGGATGGACATTATCATGCCGTTAAGCCCCACCGATTTGCCGGAGCCTGTCGCTCCCGCTATCAAAAGGTGAGGGATTACCGCCAGGTTCGTCACCACCGGAGTTCCGTGTGTGTCCCTGCCCAGCGCCATCGTGAGCTTGGATTCCGATTCGGCGAACTGCGATGACGTGAGTATCTGCTTCAGATAGACCGGCTCCACCTGAAGGTTTGGTACCTCTATGCCGACCACCGCCTTCCCCGGCACGGGGGCAAGAATACGCACCGAAACGGCGCGAAGCCCCATGGCCAAATCATCCGCCAGGCTTACGATGCGGCTCACCTTCACGCCGGATGCCGGCTCGAACTCGTACAGCGTTATGACCGGCCCCGGGGAAACCAGCGTCACATGCCCGTCTATGCCGAAGTCCGCCAACTTTTTTGTGAGTATCTGCGAATTTATCAAAAGCTCCTTGTCGCTCTTGTCGCGGTTGAACGGCTTGGGGTCGGTAAGGTAGGAAAGCGGCGGAAGCGAATATCCGCTCCCCTCCGCCATGAATTCAAATTTCGCCTGCTTGGCGCGGAACTCCTCCTCCGGCTTCGATATCTGCGTCTTCTCCGCCTTCTTTACAATCTTCGGCGGCTCATCCGTATCAAAATCCGGCTTGCCGCCAATCTCCGGTTCCGCCTTATTTTCCGGCTCCGGCGCCTGGGTCGCCCTCTCCCTTACCTTATGGAAAAGCTCCAGCACATGCGGGATAAAAGCGCAAACCGCCCCGTACAACATCACCGCCCCCTTTTTCACCAGCGCGGCAAACTGCCCGATGGAAAAGCGCGTGGTAATAAGCACGGCGATGAAAAGCATGGCAAGCGCAATCACAGAGGCTCCCGCGCGCGCAAGCAACCTTATAAGGAACTTCTCCGCAAAGAGGTAGCCGAAAAACCCGCCGCCGTACGCCTCCGCGTAAATCGGATCCTTAGGCCAGACGATGTAAACAAGGGAACAAAACGACAACAGGAAAAGCGCCGCACCCACCGCCAACGAAATGGCGAACGGCTTTGCATCCTCCCAAAAAAGAGATACCCCAAAGCTGAGGGCGAATATCGGGATGGCGTAAGCGGCGGTGCCGAAAAGCTGGACTATCGTGTCCGCCATGTAGGCTCCCACGATTCCGGCGGCGTTGCGTACCGCGCCGCTACCGGCAACCGAGTGGCTGAACGACGGGTCGTCCGCGCTGTACGAAACAAGGCAGACTACAGCCATCACCGAAAAGGCCACAGAGGCTACGCCTACGCCTTCCCTTACATGACGTTTGGCAGCCATCTCACGCAAAAATCCCATGCGCTGTATTCTACGCAGTATTCACCGAGATTCAAACCACTGAAATTTTCCACTTATTCCCATAGCGGTGCGCTAAACCTTGTGCCATTGAAAGACTTGGCGCCAGTAGCGGCCCCGTAGGGGCGGGTTTCAAACCCGCCCTTCCTTGTGCCACTCAAATCCCTCTGGGCAGATTTCAAACCTGCCCCTACAACAACATCGTTTGATAATACTATAGCGCCATGTATTACCTAAAATGCGCAAAAAACCGACACGATTATTTACGCAACTCCTAATTAAGTAAGGTGTCCCCAGAA
>JAHFEI010000222.1 GCA_023248615.1 Nitrospinales bacterium
GTTTGTGGCGCAGAGCGGCGGGGACAAAGAGCGCAAAGATGCGTATGCGGCAGGAGCGGTAGATTTTTGCGTAACGCCTTTTCCGCGTGGTGCGTTGGCGGTAAAAGTCAGGAGGCTACTCGACATGAAAGAGAGCCATAAGCCGCAGACCATACTCGTCGTAGAAGATAGCGAAACAATACGCTCGATAATAGTCGGCATACTGCGCAAGAACGGGCATACCGTTGTGGAGGCGCGGGATGGCATGGAGGCTTGGGGCATTCTCCAATCAAACAAGGATATCGACATAATCGTAAGCGACATCAACATGCCGAACATGGACGGCCATCAGTTATGCCGCCTTGTGCGCGGTAGCGACACATGGTCGTTTGTGCCTATCATCATAGTTTCCACGATGTCGGATAAGGAGGACATAGCGATGCTCCTGAACTCCGGCGCGGACGACTACATAATCAAGCCTTTTGCCACGGAGGAATTCCTGGCGCGGCTGAAGGCGCATATCCGCGTACGGCAGCTTTACAGGGAACTGAATGTGGCTAACGAAAGCCTGCACAGCTTTAACGAATCGCTGGGGAAAATGGTGGAGTATCGCACACGGGAACTGAAGGAGGCGAACATGGAGGCCGTAATGATGCTTGCCGTGGCCTCGGAATTTCGCGATACGGATACCGGCAACCACGTCCGCAGGATAGCGAACTACACACGCGCCCTCACGCTGGCAATGAACTATTCCGAGACGAAGGCGGAAGAGATAAGCTATTGCTCCATCCTGCACGATGTGGGGAAAATAGCCATAAAGGACTCCATCCTGAAGAAGGAGGGGAAGCTTACGGACGAGGAGTTCACCGCCATGAAAGACCATGCCATCAACGGCGAATCTATCCTTTCCCGTAGCCCTTTTTTCAAGCTGGCGCGGGAAGTTGCCAGGTCGCACCACGAGAAGTTTGATGGCACCGGCTACCCGGATGGCTTGCGGGAATACGGCATACCGCTGTCGGCGCGCATCACAGCCGTGGCGGACGTATTCGATGCGCTTACAACCAAGCGGGTTTACAAAGATGCATGGAGTAGCGAGGATGCGCTGGAATACCTGTTGAATAATTCCGGCAAGCATTTCGACCCCTCGGTGGTGGAGGCGTTTGATGCCCTTTGTAAAAACGGCACCATCGCCGCCATCCGCGAGAAATACCCCTGATTTTTTTCGGCATTATCCCGATAAAGCCGGTTATTTTTTTGCTCCTTATCGTGCTACAATGCCGCGATTATGCATGACATTGCGGTTGTAGATGTAAGGGAGAGCTTTTGCTCGGTGGCGGTTTTTGCCGAAGAGTGGAGCGGAGGAGCGCTGAAGGGATCGGCAACGGTTCGCGGCTCCTTTTCGGACATCACATCCGGCACGGCATCGCGGGCCAAGGAGGAGATGTCACGCTTTTCCCCATCAATAGACGCAGTTATCCTTCTTCTTCCCAGGTCGTTGTTCCACATTACTTACTTGGAACTTCCGGCAAAAAACGAGGCGTTGCTCGCCAAGATGATGGAGTTCGAAGTCCAGCGCCACTTTCCCATTCCGGCAGACCAGCTTTTGTACGCCTACTCCATAGCCGACAGGAAGGACGGGCGTTTTGGCGTGAACCTGGCCGGACTTAAAAGAGCAGACTTTGACGCTTATTTCAACGCGGCGGTGGAAGCCGGTATTAGCCCGGATGTCGTTTCGGTATCCAGCCATGCCCTGTTGCCGGATACCGGCGGCGGGAAAAGGACGGTGGTGGATATTGCCCCAGAAGGCTTTGAGATGTGCCTTGCGGACGGCAGGAAGATTGCCTATTCACGGTTTGTCCGGTTCCGGCCCCGGCTGGAGGAAAAGCTGTTTTTTTCCGGCGGGTTCATGGCGGATGGCATGGCCGGGACTGTGGCGGAACACCTGTCGGCGGAGGTGAACCATGTCCGCCTGGTTAGCGGCGTTGAATCGCTTGGCGCGTATTTGGATACGATTTTTATCGTCGGTAGCGGCGGCTCGGGAAACTCTATATTGAGCCGGCTTTCGGGGAAGCCCGATTTTCCGTCCGCCTCATCCATCAGGCTTCTAACGGTGGGGGGGGAAGAAGATTCGACTGCCGCCACAGCAATATCCGCCTGCGCCGCCGGGCTTTATAAGAAGGGAGCTACGTTCAACTTCATCCCTCCGAAAATGCGACGGATGCGCAACTATGCGGTCAAGCGGCTCCTGCGGGTTTCTCTGGTGGTAATAGCCGCCCTCATGCTTGTCTGGGGAGTGGCGGCCTATGCCGTGTACTGGAAGACGTTAAACGGGTTGAAGTCCGAACTGGCCAGCCTTAAGCAGTCGTCCAAGAAAGGCGAGGGGACGTTTTTAAAGATGGAGGAGTACCGCTCGTATTTCAACTCCTACAATTCGTTTTCTTCCGGCAAGGCTTTTAACCTGGAACTGCTGGATGCGCTTACGGCGGCGCTCCCTAAAAACACCTATATCAGCGAACTGGAGTTCCGTAATTGTGAAATCTCCATCGCGGGCATTTCCTCCGACGCTTCGTCCATACTGAAATCTATGGAGGCGTCGCCGCGCCTTAAGAACGCGCATATGCTGGGGGCGGTGCAGGCCATCGGCCAGAATGAGAGGTTTAAGGCGGGGGTGGAGTGCGAATGATAAGCCTGGAAAAGTTTTCCCGGCGGGAGCAGGCGGTTATCATGGCTGGTAGCGTAATCGCGGGCCTGATACTGGCCTATTTCTTCGTGCTGGAGCCTGCCTTCGACAGCTACAGGGGCATGAAGGAAGAAATTGCCAAGACCGCAGAGATGGTGGCGCGGTACAAGGGGGCGGCATCCGGCGCACCATCGGTGGAGGCCGAGAAGGCAATTTACGAGTCCGATTTCAAGCGGATGATGGATTCTGTTTTTATCAACGAGACCGATCCGCTTGCGGCGGCCCAACTGAGCGAGATAGTGCGGGCGAAAGCGGCTACGGCGGGCATTTCCCTTTCTTCCAGCAAGACGGAAAAAGCGGAGCAGGCACAAGGTTTCCGCCTGATAAATTTGAGCGTGTCATTTAACGCGTCGCTTTCCACGTTGGCCAGCTTCATGCGCGATGTGCAAAACGACCAGAAGAGGATAGTGGTACGCGAGGCTAAAATAACGTCGCAAAAAGAGGATTATGCCGATACCCAACCAGAGGTGCTTTCCGTAAGGCTTATGCTTACCGGTCTCAGGTTCGTGTCTGGCGGCGAAAAATCGGAGGCAAAATGACTACAGGCACAGAGGCAAAAATACGGGCGATGCTCTTGCCGATATTGGAGCGCGAGGCACTTTCGTTGTACGACATGGAGTTAGTCCTGCGGCCTGGAAATTCGCTGTTACGGATTTTTATAGATAGGCCGGGCGGCGTGAGCTTGTCGCATTGCGAAATGGTGAGCAACCATCTTTCCACATTGCTGGATGTGGACGACCCGTTCTCCAGCCCGTATTTGCTGGAGGTCTCTTCACCGGGATTGACCCGAAAGCTTACCAAGCACGAGCATTTTGTGAAGAGCGTGGGGAACTACGCGAAAGTAACTTTCAAAAAAAGTTTTAACGGCCCTACGGAGGCCAAGGGAGATTTGGAATTGAATACGGATGGCAGGTTTCGGCTAGCGGTGGACGGCGGGAAGACAATTGAATTCGGCTTCGAGGATGTGGCTCACGCAAAGCTGGACATCAAGCCATGAAGAAACAGGACTTGCAAGAGATTATAGGGGAAGCGGCGCGGGAGAGGGGCGTTACCCCGGCTATTATCGTCCAGGCGCTGGAGGCGGGCGTTTCGCTTGCCGCCCAGAAAAAAGCCCGCATGGGGAACCTGCGCGCACAGTTCAACATTGAAAATGGCGAATTCTCGTTGTGGCAGGTGAAGACTGCAAAATCGGTAGTGATAGACGAGGCAACCGAAATCTCCCTTGAGGATGCGAAAGAATACGACCGTATGGCCTTTTTGGGCGCTGATGTAGCCGTGCCGTTTGAGTATCCGAACCTTGGCAGCCTTGCCGCCACCACCACCCGCAGGGTGAT
>JAHFEI010000223.1 GCA_023248615.1 Nitrospinales bacterium
CTGCGGGGTGAGGATTATTATGGCGGCGTCCACCGAACCCTCCCCTTGGGCGGCTGTCACAGCCATCGCGTATCTCTGCGGGTCTGCATCGCCCAGCACGTCTATCGGATTTCCGATACTGGCCGCCGCTGGAAGTTTTTTCTTAAGGTCTTCGGCGGTTTTCCCTGTGAGGGTAGCTACGGCCATGCCGGAATTTTCCAGCGCGTCCGCCGCCATTATGCCGGGGCCACCGGCATTGGTTATCACAGCCGTCCGCCGCCCCTTTGGCAACGGTTGCATGTTAAAGGCGATGGCGTAATCGAAGAGCGCCTCAAACGTTTCGGCACGGATGATGCCGGAACGCTTGAACGCGGCGCCATATGCCGTGTCCGCACCAGCCAGGCTTCCTGTGTGCGAGGACGCGGCCTTTACCCCCGCCACGGTAGTTCCAGCTTTCAACACGATAACTGGCTTGACGGAGGATGCTTCCTCCGCAACACGAATAAATTCCTTGCCAGCGTCAATGCTTTCCAGGTAACAAACGATTACTTTTGTTTTCACGTCTTTTTGTAAAACTCTCAGCAGGTCAGTTTCATCGATATCCGCCTTGTTGCCGATGCTTATCATTTTTCCCAATCCTAAATGGCGCGACTCGGCCCAATCCAGTATCGCGGTACACAACGCGCCGGATTGCGATATTACCGAGATGCTCCCCTCCATCGGCGTTTGCCGGGCGAAAGAGACGTTAAGCTTGTGGTGGGTATTTATAAGCCCAAGGCAGTTCGGCCCCAGAAGCCGAGCCCCGCTTGCGCTACAAAGCTGGGCAATCTCCTTTTCAATGGCAGTCCCCTCTGGCCCCACCTCCTTGAAACCGGCGGTTATGACGATAATCCCCTTCGCCCCGGCGGCAATTGAGTGGATGACGGCCTCTTTTACGGCGAGGGTCGGAACGGCTATAACGCTAAGGTCGATTTTATCCGGGAGCGTTTTTAAATCCGCATACGCCTTGACGCCCAGTATTTCCGCAGAACCGGGGTTGATAGGGAACATTTTCCCTTGAAACCCGCCATCAATAAGATTTTTGAATATTGCGTATCCGACCTTGCCGGGGGTATTGGATGCGCCCACCACCGCAACGGAGCCCGGGTACAAAAGTTGCTCAAGCATACCGATCCCTCCGTTTAAACCAACAGGCCGATTCTACCACATACCCACCCGGCGAGCCGGACAGAATGCATTTCCCAGCCGCACTACCTGTTTTTGCAACAGGCGGAATTACTTTATAAACACCACCCGCTCGTGGCATGCCACACAAAAATTCCTCATCTGTTTTTTAAGAGGCTCCAGGTTCGCCGCCTTCTTCTCCTTGATATCTTCCAAAACCATCTCGTTGTACCGCGCGGCCTTCCTTACCTCGCCCACAAAGTTTTTCCGGTCCTGCACTATATTGGTCGGGCCGACGGCGGGCGGGATATTTTCGAGCAGGACAAGATACTGCAGGGCTATTTTCAAGTGGTCTTCGGCTCCAGGGAGATTGTCGTACCCCAGCATAAACTCGGCCTTATTGACATTGTCAAGAAGCCCATGCGAGTACTCCTCAAAATAATTCGCGTGGCCGGGAAGCCTGAAAAGCCATTTCAATTTGGAATCCGCGTGGCATGCCAAACAGACGTTCAACATTTCGTGCGGGAGATTTTTTATGTCTTTCTCGTCCTTCCTGCCGATAGCCTCCCTGAGGTCGGCAACTTTCCCCCCGAGGATGCTCAACTTCTGGAGCAAAAGCTCCTTGTCCAGCTTTGCCCAGTCGGAAGTAAATTCCGGTATGAGAGGGGGGACAGCCTTCAGGTTCCCTTGCAAATGCTTGAGGTGGATATCCGTAAGGCCGTAGTCTTTCATGTCGATGCTGATATTGGCATCCCTGTAATTCTTGAATATCTCATGCATGTAATTTCTGTACTGGTAGTTGGAATCCGGCTCTTTTGCAGAAGCGGGAACGGCCATGAGAAGTAACAACGACAGGGCAAGAAGTAATCTTTTCATGTCATCCTCCAAGATGGGAACTCCATTTATGCACCCACACCCACACCTCCATTACATTAGTTTTGGGACAGCATGTCAAGATATCCTTGGAGCCTGAAAAGCTTTTCGCTTGTTTTACGGGTGCATGCAACTATACAAAGCACACTTTGGCTTGGCGCAGGCGACTGTACTTTACGCTTTCAATCGTGGATGCACCAACCTCTGCCGCCGAACTCACCGGGTAGCGCCTATGTAAAATATAGTATTATAAATTATCACCAGATTGCAGTACAATTCGGGTATGAATTTATTGACTCTTTTATTGGCTGTTTTATTCCTCCCCGCCCAAGGCGCTTACGCCTTCGACCCGATACGCGCCGATGCCCGGCTTACGCCGGGGATGGTCGATCCGGACGCAACCAAAGAGGCCATATGTACCGCCGGATACACCAAGCGGGTTCGGCATGTCCCCGCAAAAGTAAAAAAGGAGGTCTATAAAAGGTACCGAATGGCTCCGAACGCCAGCCCCTGCCCGTGTGAAGTCGACCACCTGATTTCGCTGGAGCTTGGTGGCAGTAACGACATTGAGAACCTATGGCCGGAACCTTATGGCGATGAGATGGGCGCCAGGAAAAAAGATGTGGTGGAGAACCGCTTGCACAAAGAAGTTTGCAACGGCGCTATCAGCCTGAAACGGGCGCAAGAGATAATCGGTACGGATTGGACCGCCTGCTACAGGACTATAAAACGAGGCAGTGATTGCAGATAAGCGCAAAAAAGGCAGATGCGGCTATCGCCTGTCCGCCCTGCAGGTTGACTGTTGAAATTCTTGTACATAGGCGATAGATTAAGGCTAGGATACAAGTGAAATTCTTCAGGATTTATTAAAGGAGTGAGCAATGGACGAGGCTAGCATACGGTTAATGTTCCATTTCCGGCGTGGCTGGCTTCCGGCCAAGGCCGATACCAAGCTGTTGATACTGGACGTGGGAGCCATTGCCCGCGCTGCCAGCGGCAACACCTATCGCTCCATCTTTGACCGCAGTTTCACTTATCACGGCTTCGATGTTGGAGAAAAAGGCCCGAATGTGGATGTCGTGGGATATGACAGCCTGCGGCAAAGGTCTTACGACGTGATAGTTGACGGGCAAACCCTAGTGCAGGCGCCACAGCCATACAAATGGGTGGCGAACCTCAGGCAGTACCTGAAACCGGAGGGCTTTATTTGTCTCGTGGCTCCACACACCACCAAAAGCCACCGCGATTCCAGCGACCTGTTCCGCATCCTGCCAGCCGGGATGAAAGACTTATTGGTGACCGCCGGATTCATCAACGTCGAAGTGGAGGCTAACGATACCAACACACTCGGTATTGGCCGTAACCCGAAGCCGTAACAAATCCGTGTGGGTATCCGGGACGCGAGCCTATACGGTGGCGGCGCGTCCCCACTCGTGCTAAAAAGCCGCTATTGCAGTTCCCTTATGGCCTCTTCCTGTACCTCGTAAAGGCTGAACAACTTTGTAAGCCCGATGGTGTGGAAAACTTCCCTCACATCCTTGTCTTTAACCAGCACCCCGAAAGTGCCGTTGCGCGAAAGGACGGTTTTGTAAATAGAAACGATAGTGCCCAATCCGCTGGAATCAATGGAACTCATGTTTGTAAGGTCTATCAAAAATTTGGGGGTAGCGGCGGTGGCGATATCTTTTTTGATGGTCTCGCGGATGTCGCCAAGATAACTGAAGGTCAGCTTTCCATAAATGGCGAATATAGTGACATTGCCGACTTTATTTGTTTCGCACTGCATAACCGTATCCTCCCAAACAACTCCACAACCCCAAGCACATTGTACAACTTCCGCGCAGTAATAGTAAGCGAATTCCATGCCGGGGATAGGGGCACGAATTGCCTCATATTAAATGTAACCGAAGGATTGGGCTGATTTTACGGGAAATGCTTCGTTGCCTCATATTCCATGTAACCGAAAGGAGCGTGGAAAATGGGACATGTATCGAGAAA
>JAHFEI010000224.1 GCA_023248615.1 Nitrospinales bacterium
CTCCACGCAAACGCCAGAGGCCTACCGCGATATGGAAGGCGCCAGCACGGCATTCACCGGCTATGCCTCGCTGGAAGAGCAGGCCGAAGTGAAAGTCCTGGTTAAAGACGGCAAACAGACAAATAATATGGCAAAGGGGGACAGGGGAGAGATTATCCTCTCAAAGAGTCCGTTCTATGCCGAATCCGGCGGACAGGCGGGTGACAAAGGAACCATCACTGGCGAAAGCGGGATGGCGCGGGTGCTTGAGACCAAAAAGGTAGGGAACCTTATCGTGCATCATGTTGAGGCGCTGGACGGCGAGTTCAAACCCGGCGAAACCGTGGTCGCGAAAGTAAATGCGGCAGAACGCGCCGCAACGGTGCGCAACCACAGCGCCACCCATCTCTTGCAAGCCGCGCTACGGCATGTGCTAGGCGAGCATGTGAAACAGTCCGGCTCGCTGGTAAGCGCGGACAGGTTGCGCTTCGATTTCTCGCATTACACCGCCACCACGCCGGAAGAACTCCTAGAAGTGGAGGAGATAGTAAACCGCCAGATACGCGAAGACCTGCCGATTGCAACTACGGAAATGGATATTGAACATGCGATGGATAGCGGAGCCACGGCGCTATTCGGCGAAAAGTATGGCTCTTCCGTGCGTGTGGTGCGTATGGCCGATTTTTCGAAAGAGCTTTGCGGCGGCACACATGCATCCAGTACGGGCCAAATAGGCGTGTTCAAAATAACCTCGGAAACCGGAGTCGCCGCAGGTACCCGCCGGATGGAAGCGATAACCGGCGAAAAAGCGTTCGAATATTTCATTAGCCTGGAACGCACATTAAAAGAAGTGGCAGGACAAGTGAAATGCCGCCCGGATGAAAGCCCGGAGCGCGTCCAGAAACTCATCGACAAGTCGAAAGAGCTGGAACGCACCATCAAAAAATTGCAGGCCGAAAAAGCGCGCGGTACAGGAGTGGAAAGTGAAACGCAGGAGCGTACCGTAAGCGGCGTGAAAGTGCAATCGCGCAACTGCGGCGAACTGGATGGAGCGGCTGTACGCACCCTTGTTGATGAGATGAAGGTAAAAATCGGGTCTGGCGTCATAATGGCCGGAACGGTGCACGATGGAAAAGTATCGCTCACCGTGGGCGTAACTAAGGATTTGACCAAGAGACTCAGCGCCGGGCAGATAGTCAAAGAGGCTGCGGCAATAGTCGGCGGCGGAGGAGGAGGCAGGCCGGATATGGCGCAGGCGGGCGGGCCAGATACGGACAAGCTGGACCAGGCGCTGGAATCGGTTTTCACCATCGTGGAGAAGACTCTGGGCTGATGGAAAGCCTTATCGTTTTTGCCAAGGCTCCAGTCGAGGGAAAGGTAAAGACAAGGCTCGGCGCGGATACCCCGCTTTCCACATCCCAAATATGTCGGCTGTATAACGCCTTCCTGCAAGACACCCTGCGCACAGCATCACTTTGCAAGGGGCGCAGGATATTCCTTAATTTCACGCCGCCCGGCTCTGCCGACATGATGGAAACTCTCGCGCTAAAGAGCATACCGCGCAACCGGCTTGCCATTTTCCCGCAGGAAGGGGACAGCTTCCACGCCCGAATCGGTTTTGCCTTCAAACAAGCGCGCGCTATGGGAGCCACCTCTTGTGTGATGATAGGAAGCGACTCCCCTACCCTTTCCCCGCGCATACTGGACGATGCGTTCGACACACTCAACAGCAGGGGCGGCGCGGCACTGGGGCCATCTGGCGAAGGGGGACTTTATCTCATCGGCCTCTCCGGGGAAATACAACCGGATTTCGAAAAAATTTTCGGGCATGGCGCCGAGCTTTTGAATTTTTCCCGCTGGCTTCGGGAAGAAAATATCCCCTTTTCGCTTCTGGAGGAGGTTGGGGATGTGGATGTGGCACACGACCTTGTATCGGTGGCGGCGCACATAGTAGCCATGGAAAATACCGGCAACAAAGGTTCCGGCTTTCCGGCAAATACGGCGAGGATTATGGATGAACTCAAAATTACCATTGTCAGGGACAACGGCACGCGTAGCAAAAGAGTGGTGCTAGGTGAATAGAAAAGCGGTGGTACTCCTTTCCGGCGGCGCGGATTCCGCCACAGCTATGGCGTGCGCCAAGCGGGATGGCTACGAGCCGTATGCCCTTACGATAGACTACGGCCAGCGGCACCACATAGAACTGGAGATGGCTAGCCGCCAAGCGAAGAGGCAGGGCGTGGTAAAACACCTGGCGCTTGCGGTAAACCTGCGGGCGATTGGCGACTCCGCCCTTACGGACGATATCTCCGTCCCGGCGGGACGCTCGATAGAGGAAATCTCCGGCGGCATACCGGTAACTTACGTTCCGGCCAGGAACACCATATTCCTGTCGCTGGCGCTTGGGTGGGCGGAGAGCCTAGGTACCGGCGACATCTACATAGGCGTGAACTCGCTGGACTACAGCGGCTACCCCGACTGCAGGCCCGAATATATAACGGCGTTCGAAAACATGGCGCGGTTGGCTACAAAAATCGGGGTGCAAAATAAAGTGGCAATAGCCATCCACACACCCCTCATCAGCCTTACCAAAGCCGAAATATTCAAACTGGGCAATCAATTGGGCGTAGACTTCGCCATTACCCACAGTTTTTACGACCCGTTGCCCAGCGGTAACGCGTGCGGAAAATGCGATAGCTGCCTCTTGCGCCTAAAAGGATTCAAAGAGGCGGGACTGCATGACCCCCTCGCCTACGGGAACAGCCAATGATAGGCGTGTTGCTGACCAGCACCTGCTACTACGAAGGGATAGACAGCCAAACCTTCTCCGACCGGGTAGAGGAACTTGTACAGTGCATCGTCTCCGTTAAAGAACATATACGCTCACCTTACGAACTAATAATAGCGGACAACTCGCCAAAGGATAGGGTGCCGACAGAACAGTTGCTGGCATTTTGTCCCGAGAAGACCATCTTCCTGCGCTCCACACACAACCCCGGCAAGGATACCGGCGAGGCAATGCTGATACGCGACGGGATATACCTATCCTGTGCGAGGGGACATAGATGGACCTTCAAGCTCACGGGAAGGTATTTCATTAACGGGGACTGGACAATAGACAGCGGCGTGGACATGCTGGAAAAAAGCGGCAAAAAAATCCTTGCCCGCCTTATTGGGAAGCGCATGAGGGAACTTGGAATAGCGGCAGGACATCCTCTGATGCGGCAGAACATGGATAGCGACCGGCTGCTTGGCGGTATAGCATCGCAGGCATTTATCGCCGACCCCACCTACCTTGTGCAAAGTGGAGCGCTGAAAAAAGATTACCTCTACCGCGAGATGCCGTGGGTGAACTTTGAGCAGTCGTTCCGCCACGCGCTGGATGGATTGGAGCTGTTGCACTGGCCATCACTGCCCATAGGCGGCTTCGCGGGCAACAAAAGCCTGGGTATACCTATACAACTCCTGATAAACGCATCCGGCAACCCGGCCTACGAAACCGTGCGCGACTACCGGGATTTGCCGATAGTGGACATCTCCCCTCTTCTGGGAACCACCACCCGGTAACGTCGGCTTTTTGTGCGCTTATTCGCAACCGGAAGAACCACTACACCCACATCCGCCGTGGGAATGGGACGGGGCGTTGGGATTATTGAAAACAAAGACACTCCCCTGAGTGTCGTCCGTATAATCAAGTTCAAGGTCTTTAACCATAGGAAGCGCTCCGGAATCCACTATAACGATTATGCGGTTGGAGTCGAACTTTACATCCTCTGTTTTCTGCTCGTCAAAACCGAGCATATACTGGTTGCCGGAGCAACCGCCGCCAGAAACCGCTATCCTCAGTGGAAGGCCGACACAATCCGCGCTAACAGCCGATTTCCTAACCTGCTCCGCCGCCGCCGGTGTAACCGTAATCATCCATGCTCTCCTATAATTGTCGGTTTAATACTCCGGGGCATTTTACCACAAAAAGGTTTGGCACCTATTTCCACTACTTTAAGTGCGACCCATCGCAGAACGGCTTGG
>JAHFEI010000225.1 GCA_023248615.1 Nitrospinales bacterium
TCTGCGCGTATGCCGTCCACTATATTGCTTATCTTCGCCAGCTGTATCTTTATCGGCTTGGCTATGAAGTGGTCTGCTCCCAAAGATGTGGCTGTTGTGCGGCTTATCTCCTGCACATCGGCGGAAAACACGGCTATCTTCCCCGCTTTCCCACGCTCCTGCACTTTCGCCAGGAACTCGAAGCCGTTCATCCCTGGCATGGTAAGGTCAAGAAATGTCAGGCCCGGCTTTTTATCGAAATATGCCTTCAAGCCGGACAGCCCGTCGCTCTCCTCAATTACCTCCACATCGTCGTACTCGCTGAAAATATAATGCTTCAACAAGTTGCGCGACAGTTTCGAATCGTCGATTATAAGCACCGTCATTTTTGCCACGTAAATCTTCTCCCTAATCAATTCCGAGCCGGGCGGCACAACACCCACCCATGCGGCAAATGCCCTTGGCGATTATATCATCCACGCTGGCCCATAGGCACATATTCCCGCGTGGCCGGGCCGACATACAATTGCCTCGGCCTGCCTATCACCCTATCCTTGCTACTTATCATTTCGCGCCACTGGGTTATCCACCCTATAGTCCGCGCAATGGCGAACAGCACAGTAAACATGTTTGTCGGCACTCCCATCGCCTTGTAGATAATGCCGGAGTAGAAATCCACATTCGGGTACAGCTTGCGTTGGATGAAATACTCGTCTTGCAACGCAATTTCCTCCAGCTTCATCGCTATCTCAAGGAGCGGGTCGTTGCCGGACGAGTTTTTCAAAAGGTCATGCGCCATAGTGCGGATTATCTTGGCGCGCGGGTCGTAGTTCTTGTACACCCGGTGGCCGAAGCCCATAAGGCGGAAGTTGTCGTTCTTGTCCTTTGCGCGGTCGATGAATTTGGGTATCTGCCTGGCGTCGTTTATTTCTTCCAGCATATCTATTACCGCCTCGTTTGCGCCGCCGTGTGCCGGGCCCCACAGGGCGCCGATACCGGCGCTGACAGCCGCAAACGGGTTCGCCTCGGAAGAACCGGCCAGCCGTACCGTGGAGGTGGAGGCGTTCTGCTCGTGGTCTGCATGGAGAATAAAAAGCAGGTCTATCGCCTTGGCGTGTAACGGATTGACCACGTACTCCTCGGCGGGAACCGAGAACATCATGTGGAGAAAATTTTCGGCGTAGCTCATTTTGTTCTGCGGATAGACCATAGGTTGCCCTATTGAATGCTTATAGGAAGCCGCCGCAATGTTGGGAAGCTTCGCTATCAGCCGGTGGGCCGATATTTCCTGGTGGCGCGGGTTGTCGATTTCCAGCGAATCGTGGTAGAAGGCAGAAAGCGCGCCCACCACTCCAACCATGATGGACATGGGGTGCGCCGTGGGATAAAACCCGCCGTAAAAATGCCGAAGCGATTCGTTTATCATCGAGTGGTGCAATATGGTAGTTACAAATGTCGAGTACTGCTCTTTCGTGGGTAGCTCCCCGTAATACAGGAGATAACAGACCTCCAGGTAGTCGCTCTTTTCCGCAAGTTGCTCTATGGGGTAACCGCGATAAAGAAGTATGCCCTCTTCACCATCTATGTATGTTATACCGCTCTTGCAACTCGCGGTGGACTTGAACCCGTTGTCATAGGTAAAGATGCCGAGCTTTGGGTAAAGCTGGGAGATATCGACCACATCCGGGCCGTGGGTACCCCGCTGGAGCGGTATCTCAATTTCCTGCCCTGTGGCATTGTTGATTATGGTTACTGTGTCCCTAGCCATAAAACCCCTCCATAAAACTTCCCAAAAAGAACCGCCCGATAGGGCAAAACCTTCCAGACTCCTGCCGCTTCATTCTAGCCGGGAAATACCCCGGCGTATAGCCCCTTTGCCGCCTTGTGCCATCGTGAACGTGTCGTAGCATGATGCCGGTATCTTCCCAGCTATCGTCCATCGGAATTTTCGAGATATCGAATGGGCGTGTTTTTTTTGCTGAGGCGTTGGACTGAAAGGGCGCGAGAAACAAAATGACCACCGCCATAATCGCCCAAAAAACATATCGTGTATTCATAAATAAAGTTTACGCCGAAATAATACCGAAATGTCAAGCGGGAGCTATGGTGCGGGAGGCGATAATGGAAACTGTTTTTAAGGCTGTTTGGCTGGCGCTTCCTGCGTGGCGGCAGGCGCCTTCTTCTGCTCCGGCACAACAGTGGTGGTTTGCCACGACAGGTTAAAACCGAACCCGCGCGCGGCAGATGCGGCGCTACCCAGCTTTACATCCACCTGTGTGCTTTCACCCGGCTCAAGTATGCCAGCTCCCCCCTTGCCCATTACTGGGAACACAGACTCCGGAATTTGGGCGCCATCGCCGATTGATACCTGCACATGCAGTTGCACGTTAGTAACCTTAGACGGGAGGTAGTTTTTAACCTCTCCCTTCAACCGAGTCCTTCCGTTATCCGCCGACGGGGACAACTGAAACTGCCCGACCACCTTGACGGCATCTCCCGTCTCGGCTACAGGCTTGCTCTCGCTGGCATCCTCCTCTTTGGTCGCGCTTTTGTCCATTATGCGGACTGCGGAAGCGGACGGCCTGAATTCCTGCGGGACATCCTCCATGCTTTGCACATAAAGTTTTTTGCCTGCGGAATCGGTATACCGGTACATCTGGTAGGCGTAGGAGCAAACGCTCCACGCGCCTATGGCCACACAGGCCAAGGCGAATATAAGGGGCAATCTTCCAAGCACACGGTACATCCCGCACATTCTACCCCAATAGCGTGGAAAACCGGATATTCCATATTCGCCGCCCCGCCGGGATATTTCTATCGGTAGCCATAACTGGGTGGTTGTAAAAAGCATAATCGGTGTATAATCGCCGCATGCGCCCTATCGTACTGTTATATCTTGCCCTAGGTTTTTGCATGATTTTTTCGGCACCCGTACATGCAGAGAGGGGAAAGTTGCAAAGAACCGCGCAGACGACACAGGTGCCGCTGGCAGGCGAAGTGCAAACCGGGGATATTCCGCGCGAATTCTTTTACGAGGGCGGGAAACGCATCATCACCGAGGAGATGCTCCTTACCGCTGGATATTTGGCATATAACGACCATCCGTTCGGGTTCATAGTCGATTTCCAGGATGTGAAAGATGCCGCCGTGCCGGGTGATATTGTTTTCATAGACAAAGGCGCAAAAGGCAACGTCAAGCCCGGACAGCGCTATTACGTTTACGGCCGCGATGTTGAAGTGTCCAACCCGCACACAGGTGAGGAATGGGGATATATCGTCCGCATCATCGGCCTCATTGAAATAGTGGATGTGGGCAAGGATAAGGAAGTGTCCACGGCAAAAGTGCTGAAGGCTTACGGCATGATATTCAAGGGCAACAGCGTTATGCCCGAATTCAAGATTATCGCCCCGAAGCTTGATCCGGACAGGCCAGTGGATGACAAACAAATCTCCGCCACCATCATGGCGGTTAATTTCGGCAAGGGCGGCGTGTCCGGTGACGATATCGTCTACATAGACGCAGGGCGAAGCAAGGGCATTGAAGAAGGCGACGTGTTCAGCATAAGCGAAGTGCATGAAGAAGACGGCGAACTAACCTCCGGCAAACACGGCATCGAGAAAAAAGTCGGGAAAATGCGCATTGTGCTGGTGCGGGGCGATACCGCCACTGCGATTGTCACAGAATCCAAATCCGAGATAAAAGTTGGGGACAAGGCCTCCTTCGTCCAGGAGCGGTAAGCCGCATAGGGCGGCTCCCATCTCTCCGACCGCACCATGACTACCCGCAAATGCGGATTCAAATCTGCCGAAATTGTCACCATCGGCAACGAGCTAACTACCGGCATGGTGACAGATACCAACTCCCCGTTCATCGCCAGGTTTTTGCTCGGGCGCGGATACCGCGTTACGCGGATGGCATCCGTGGGCGATGACCGGGATATGATAATAGCCGAACTTCGCGATGCGGTGCGCAGGTCGGATTTGGTGGTAGTCACCGGAGGTCTCGGCCCC
>JAHFEI010000020.1:0-563 GCA_023248615.1 Nitrospinales bacterium
CTCATCCGCCCTAATTGCGGACGCCGTACATTCCGTTTCCGACCTCGCCACGGATTTCGTCTCGTTCGTATCGCTTAAAGTTTCGCACATGGAGCCGGACGAGGAGCACCCATACGGCCACGGGCGGGCAGAGACCATCGGCACGGCCGTTATCGGCGTGGTCGTAATGCTCATCGGCATCGGCATAGCGTGGGAGGAGCAAAAACATTTTGCGGATGGCGCCATAGCCCCGCCGAACATGGTGGCGATGGCTGGCGCATTGGTATCGCTGGGCGTGAAGGAATTCCTTTTCTACTACACCATGCGCATCGGCAAGCAGGCAAGAAGCGAATCGGTGATTGCAAACGCCTGGCACCACCGCTCCGATTCGCTTTCCTCACTCGCGGCGGTAGTGGGAATAGGCGGCTCCATGATGGGATATCGGGCGATGGATCCGCTTGCGGCGGTAATAGTGGGCGTGATGATTCTGCACATGGGCGGCTCCATAACCTGGGAGGCTACGCAAAACCTGATGGACCCCGGCCTGCCGCCCGAAGAGTTGAAGGAGATAGAGCGCATTATCA